>NZ_FTOK01000003.1:0-281775 GCF_900156705.1 Salimicrobium salexigens
GGAGGAACGCTTCCAGGAAGAAGTACAGAAACAAGCTTTATCATAATCTATGTGTACCCTAGGAAGTTTTGTTGCATTTACTATTGCAATTCAAGTTAGTATGACATTTTTATAAAAAAGATATACTATACTGTTGACGAAAACAGTATTAACCCATATAATAAAATTACATTGAAAGCGATACCAAAAATAGAAAGGATGGATGAGGAATGGGTACAATTGTTTGTCAGGATTGTCAGAGAGTCATCGAGCACTACGAGGACGAAAAGGTTTCGACTCTTTACGGTACTTGTCCTACTTGCAACTCGAAATAATCTATCTTCCAGAAACCGCCGGGCTGCCCGGCGGTTTTTAATTTGTGAGATTGCAGAGCGGTAATACCTGCGGTCAGTTTATGCTACACTTGAAGCAGGGAGGGATATTATGGATTGGAATACGAAAGTTACAGATTTATTGGGTATACGATATCCGATCATCCAGGGAGGACTTGCTTACCTGGCTTATTCGGAACTTGCTTCTGCCGTTTCCAGTGCCGGAGGTCTCGGACAGATCACCGCGATGAGTCTGGAATCTCCCGAAGAGCTGAGGAAAGAAATAGAAAAAACGAGAGAAAAAACCGATTTTCCATTCGGTGTAAATTTTGCCATCGGGAACCATGGCCGCCCGTACGAGGATATGGTGAAAGTGGCAGTGGAAGAAGAAGTACCTGTCGTTTCAGTAACAGGTGGTAATCCAAAAGGCGTTCTGGAATTGCTTAAAGGTACTGCGATCAAAAAAATAGTACTTGTAGCTGCAAAACGTCAGGCCGTAAAAGCCGAAGAACTAGGTGCCGACGCCGTTATGGTGGTGGGACAGGAAGGTGGAGGTCACATAGGGCGTTCAGATACAGGGACATTTGTATTGACCCCGGAAGTTGTGGATGCAGTCTCCATACCTGTAATTTCCTCCGGCGGCATTTCGGACGGTCGCGGGCTGATGGCAGCTCTGGCTCTTGGGGCAGAGGGTATCGAGATGGGTACAAGGTTTATTGCTACGGAAGAATGTGTGCACGCTCACGAGGCTTATAAGGACAAAATAGTGAGCGCAGGTACGGACGATACTGCAGTTATCAAAAGGTCTCTCGGCTCTCCGGCACGGGCGCTTGCAAATACATGGACCGAACGAATTCTTTCGCTGGAAGAAGAAGGAGCCGATTACGATAAAATGAAAGATTATATTTCAGGGGAAGCTAATAAGAAGTACATTTACGAAGGAATCGAGCAGGAAGGTTTCGGGTGGGCTGGCCAGGTTTCGGCAAGAATCAGTGAAGTGTTAAGTGTACGGAAATTATTCGATGAAATTATTTCAGAAGCGGAATACATAAGTGAAAAGTGGAGGTGAATTCTAATGGGCTATACTTACCCTATTGATGAGGAGTACTGGTCGAAGGAAGAAATTATAGACGTTGTGAATTTTTACAGCCTGGTTGAGAAAGCTTATGAAGAAGGTGTAAAGAAAGAAGATCTTAAGCTCGCTTATGCGCGTTTTAAACAGATAGTGCCTTCAAAAAGCGAAGAAAAAACTTTGTTCAGGCAATTTGAACAAGTTTCGGAATATTCTCCTTATCATGTAGTCAAAGAGTCCGGCCGGGACGGTGTCAATTATATTAAAATGTGAAGGGACCTTCTTTGGCCCTTCACATTTATTAGATGTTCATTGCCTTTTTGTACAGTGGCAGCAGAGTTTCAAACGTTTTTTGAGCCTCATTGATAAAAGCATTGCCGTCCTTTAATAAATCATCGTCTGAAGAAAAGCGGCGCCCTACGAGAAACTCCCCTTTTTTTACATCCCGGAAACGGTGAAGTGTTTCCGATAAGTTCTCTGCATTGTATGCGAAGGCCTCGTTTTTTGTGTGATCTTTGGATAGTACGTAATGATCAGGGATTTCGGACTTCAGGAAATCGGAATCTTCCAGAAAAGCTTCCGCTATTCTTTCTTTGTCGGGAAGCTCATAAATAAATGCCAGCCAAAGAAAAACGTTGTTTCCCCAGAGACCGATCTGGAAATGGGGAAGTTTCTTGTACCCGCGTTTATTATTTGCGATCGCCGCCCATGTGTCATTTGGAGGGTTTTTGCTTCTGCGGGCATGTTTCGCTACGTGGACGTACATCTCCTCTCCTGTTTCAGCAGAAATCGCCGGTTGAAGTTCATAGGCAATTTCTTCCAGTTTCGGAGAAAGCCGGAATCGGAGCGCTTCCATTCTGTTCTCCAAACCTTCAATAGAAAAAACGTCAAAATCTTTTTCGGAAAAACCGTTGAACCCGTTCATAGTATCACCTCATTTTATAGTAACAATCCAAAGTTTAACACAGATAATGGGAAAAATTTAATGGAGGGGAAGATTATTAGAAAGAATTCAGGGGTACTGTGTCTAAAGCCCACTTTCCGCTAAAGAAGGGGCCTCGCCACGATATGCAACTGAAATCCGTGTGAAGATCAGCGGCTTTTGGTAACATTGAAGATAACACAGGTGTAAAAGGAGCTCATTTAATGGACACTAAACAAATACTGCAGTACGCCAGATCCTGGGTTCTCGAAGCAGGAGAAGACATCAGAGCAAATATTAACGAACCTCTGCAAATAGATACGAAATCAACACCGGACGATCTTGTAACGCAGATGGATCAGCAGACTGAAAAGTTTTTTGCCGATAAAATCAGAAATCAATTTCCGGATCACAGAATATTCAGTGAAGAGGGGATGGGGGACGACATCTCCGACCTTGAAGGAGTCGTATGGATTGTAGACCCTATCGATGGAACTATGAATTTCGTCCATCAGCAGAGGAACTTTGCGATTTCGATAGGGGTGTATGAAGACGGCACGGGCAAAATCGGTTTGATTTATGATGTAATGAATGACGTGCTTTACAGTGCCGTAAAAGGAGAAGGGGCTTACAAAAACGGTAATCGTCTTCCTCAGCTTTCGACTACAGAACCTTTGAAGCGTTCTATATTTTCATTGAATACAACGTGGCTCCTGGAAGAGAACACGCTTGTGGAAGCATCGGGTATAAGGGAACTGGTGAAAAGTCTCAGAAGCACGAGATCCTACGGGTCGGCGGCTCTGGAATTTGCCTTTCTTGCTGAAGGGGTTCTTGACGGGTACGTGACTATGAGCCTTATGCCGTGGGATATAGCCGCAGGCAAAGTGCTCGTTGAAGAAGTAGGGGGAGTAGTTACAACAGGAGATAACAGTCCCCTGTCCATGATGGATCGTACGAGTGTTTGTGCTGCAAGAAGGAACATCCACGAGGAGACAGTGGAGAACTATATCAACCTTAAGAAATAATAAAAAACCTTCAACATATCAAGGGCGGCCATAACTTGGCCGGCCCTTTTATATTTGAAGAAACGGCAGTCCGGAAAGAGCGTTTTTGAGACATCGGCGCTTCCGGGGCCGGTCAACGCCAAGGATGAAGATTATGTATTCTCATTTTTGTTGATTTTAATTCCGTAACCCATAATTCCGCCTCCTGCAACGAAAAACAGAGCAGCCAGCCAGAAAAGTTCTATAGCTATCGAAAAGCCCGTAAATACGAAACACAGAATTACAGCAGTCGCCAATAAGATATTCCTCAATGTTCTCACCTCGATTCCAATATTAGTATAAAACAAATTAATCGTAACTTAAACAATTGGCACAGCTGCAAATATTTAGTATGATGAGTGAAGATAACTTTGAGGGGGAAGCAACATGCAGGCATCACCAACACTGACAGTTCCTGAAGATTTATGGCCGGTGGCCGATTTCTTTTTCAGAGGTCTCGGTCCTGAGATAAACCTTAACAATGCAGGCGAAGCTACATCTTTATTCCAAAGCTTCTTCTGGTTATACCTTACTACAGTCATATTGACTGTAATCACTTTCAAGCTCGGTTTCGCTAAGAAGCTGCCATTACTTAAAAACGTCGTGGTCTATACAGTTCTTGTTATCGGTACTTTTCTGTTGACGCTTATGCTCGGGTTAAACTTACCGCTGGCGGAAAGTCTAATTGTAACTGCAGTGGTTCTGGGTCTTTACAGATTGAGGCTCTCCAGAGAGAGAAACGGTAATCAGGCATAGAAAAAGCCTTCTCCAGGCGGGAGAGGGCTTTTTTTACGGGAATCAGGAGAGATAGTGTTCGTTTTTTATCTCGCGACGGAAAATGAAGTTACCTGAATTGACCCGTTTAGCAGTATTGTCGGCGATGCGGTCATGGCACGTCTGGCACATATATGTGGAATTCCTGCGATTGCGGAGTCTTTTAGCCTGAAGACTTTTACTGTCGATGGATTCTATATGGTCACATATAACACATTGTACTCTCATACTACTCACCTCTTCACTGATTGTATCACAGCAGTTGAATATTTTCTCCTCAAAAGAAGCTGTTTTTTAAAAGTTTGAATGGTGTATAATAGGGTAAGATTATATGTAGCACTAAAGGAAAGGGTGGTAAGATGAGAAAGCGATGGAAGCTGGCTTTGGCAGGAGCGATCACAGGTGGAGCTGCTGCATATCTCATGTATGATGAAGAGCGGAGAACTCAAATGACTTCTAAAGTGAGTCAGTTAAGCAAAAAATCAAACGATCTGAGTGATATGCCGATACAGGAAGCCGGCGAACCGGAAGCGGACAATCTCCAAAACTCGAAAATGGTATCGGAGGGGTCCCAGTTCGGAGTCCAGTATTACAATGAGCTGACCGAAAAAGAGAGAGAAATTCTTGAAAAAAGCCGAGACCAGGATTGATAGAAGAACCCCCGTTCCACAAAGGTGAACGGGGGTTCTTTCTGTTGTTTGCTATGTTTCAGTACAGTCGGTATAAACACTGACTATTCAAACCTGATTTTTTTAATTCCCTTAATAGGTTCGTCTTTGTTGGAACCATCCCCCATGTAGAGATGAATAGGGCCGTCATCCTTCAAAGGCTTTCCTTTTTCGGCAAACAGGGCATAAGCGTCACGAATTTCCTCTGCGGTGACTGATTTTTCCCCTTCTGAAGTTTCAAGAACTGCTGTTTTTGCCTCATCATGAATGTCACTTGTATGTAAAAAAGGTAACAGAGGCATTAAAAACGTTCCTTTTACAGCCCGCTCTTTCTCATAGCGGTTTACGCTTTTGTTGACGGGTGGAGTGACTTTCTGCTGATACATGGCTCTATTGAAGCGCTCCGCCTGTTCGCGCAGTTCATCAATCTCCCTTTCCTCCTCGGAAGTGATTCCGTCTTCAAAAACTTCGGAAAAAGTAAGTTTACGATCGTCAAAAATCCAAACGGTGGGGTCCAGGGTAATAGGGTAAGTAACCTTACCGGTAATTTGTACAATCATGGATGATAGCCGCCTTTCCTTAAACAATTTATTTCACATGATAGCAGAATTTCTCCGGCATTTCATTAAATCGGGTCCCACTGTCGCTGAATTTTTATTTTTTTGCTATAATAGGTAAGGATTCAGTGATCGTTATGTTGCATTTCACCTTGATAAACGATAATATTAAATGAAAGAATGCAGAAGAGGGGGGAGTTGAATGTTGTCTGATGTAGCAGTTGATCAGCGGGAGAAAGCATATGCCCTTCTTAAAGCGGACGCAGATAAAATTCTTCAATTAATTAAAGTACAAATAGATAATTTGACTATGCCTCAGTGCCCGTTATACGAAGAGGTACTGGATACCCAGATGTTCGGATTGTCGCGGGAAATCAATTTTGCGACAAGGTTGAATCTTATAACCGAAGAAGAGGGCAAAGAACTTCTCGACAACCTGGAAAAACAGCTGAATGTTTTACATGAAGCATCTCAACGGTCATAAGTAAAGGCTCAGATTGCGACCTTCAGTTGTAATTTGAGTTTTTTATTACATATACGTTTTCAGAATATTAAAAGGCTTTAGTTAAGGGATGAGATATATGAAAATATGGAAATCATTAGATTTCACTTTAATGTTCGCACCATTGGTACTTATAGGATTCGGCACAGTAATGATCTATAGTGCGAGTATGGTGGATGCACCTGTTAAATTCGAAGTGGAACCGAACCACTTTCTGCTTAAGCAGTTGCAGTGGGCAGTGATTGGACTGGCAGTCTTTCTCGTAGCGGCATTCATCCCTTACAGGCAGTATCGGAGATTCGTTAAACTTACCGTGCTTATTATGATACTGTCACTGGTGGGAGTTTTCATTTTCGGAGAGACGAGGAACAATGCGACGTCCTGGTATGTATTCGGGGGATTCAGTGTCCAGCCCGCCGAATTTGTGAAAGTCGGACTGGTACTTTATTTAGCGTCTGTATATGCAAAAAAGCAGCCCTACATAGATAATTTCACTCAAGGGGTTCTTCCTCCTTTGTATTTGACTTCGCTGCTGCTCGGCTTAATCATTATGCAGCCTGATATAGGTACAGCCGCCGTTATAGCAATGATAGCTGCAAGTGTTGTAATTTCTTCCGGGATCAGAATGAAGCACGTAATGATTCTAGTGAGCGGTATAGTGCTCGTCACGGTGCTTGCCAGTCAGCAGATGATAACGGATGAGCGGGCCTCCAGGTTTACGGGCGCCTACCAGCCGTTTGAGACTCCGGAAGCGGACGGTTATCATCTGATCCAGTCTTATATAGCTATTGGCAGTGGCGGTCTGACAGGAGAAGGACTGGGGCAGGGGGTCCAGAAGTTGGGTTACCTGCCTGAACCTCATACAGATTTCATTATGGCGGTCATTGCCGAGGAACTGGGATTCATTGGAGTGGTGATCACTCTTGGTCTTCTGGCTCTCTTCGTGTTACGGGGGCTCTATATAGCTAAGAAGTGCGAAGATCCTTTTGGTTCTTTACTGGCCATAGGGATATCTTCCATGGTCGCTATACAGGCGATAATTAATTTAGGGGCTATGAGCGGGTTGCTTCCTATAACAGGGGTCCCTCTTCCTTTTGTAAGTTATGGCGGGTCGGCTCTGCTGATATTCATGCTCGCAGCGGGGATGCTGAACAGCGTAGCCAGGGGGGTTCGCTTTAATGAAGAGAAAGAAGTGAAAGAAAAAGAACCCGGTCAGTTCAAGGAGAGGACCACCAATAAAAATCGAGGAGTGAAATCATGGCAGAATTAAGGAAAATCAAAAAAGTACTCGTCGCTAACCGCGGGGAAATTGCTATCCGGGTATTTCGTGCATGTACTGAGCTCGATATTAGAACAGTGGCGGTTTATTCTCAGGAAGACACAGGCTCTTATCACAGATATAAAGCGGATGAAGCTTATTTGATCGGGAAAGGAAAGAAACCGATCGACGCTTACCTCGATATCGAAAATATCATAGAAGTGGCCAAGGAAGTAGGGGTGGATGCCATTCACCCGGGCTATGGCTTTTTGTCTGAAAACATCCATTTCGCAACACGCTGTGAAGAGGAAGATATCAAATTCATAGGCCCCGGGAGCAGGCAGCTTGAAATGTTCGGTGACAAGGTGAAGGCGAGAGAGCAGGCGCAAAAAGCTGATATTCCGCTGATTCCGGGTACCGACAAACCCGTAGCCGGAGTGGAAGAAGTACAAAAATTCGGCGAAGAACACGGATATCCGATTATAATAAAAGCTTCTATGGGAGGCGGAGGCCGCGGCATGAGAATTGTCCGGACTCCCGGAGATCTTGAGGAAGCTTTCGAGAGAGCCAGAGGAGAAGCGAAAGCGGCATTTGGCAGTGAAGAAGTCTACGTCGAAAAACTAATTGAAAATCCTAAACATATCGAAGTCCAGATCATCGGTGATGAAGATGGAAATGTGGTACATCTTTATGAACGCGACTGTTCCGTGCAGCGACGGCATCAGAAAGTGGTTGAGATGGCGCCGAGTATGTCCTTGTCCGGCACACTGCGGGAGAATATTTGTGACGCAGCTGTCAAACTGATGCGGAATGTTGGATATGTGAATGCCGGAACTGTGGAATTTCTGGTTGCCGATGGAGAATTTTTCTTTATTGAAGTTAATCCGCGGGTACAGGTGGAACATACAATCACTGAAATGATAACAGGAATTGATATCGTTCAGACTCAAATCAAAGTGGCGGAAGGCCATCCATTGTTTGAAAGTTACATAGGGATACCATCCCAGGAAAACTTAGTTACGAGCGGCTACGCTATTCAATCAAGAGTTACGACGGAAGACCCGCTGAATAACTTCATGCCTGACACCGGAAAAATCATGGCCTACCGTACCGGAGGAGGGTTCGGAGTACGTCTGGATGCAGGTAACGGATTTCAGGGTGCGGTGATTTCCCCGTTCTACGATTCCTTACTTGTAAAAGTGTCTACCTGGGCCCTTACATTTGAACAGGCTGCACAAAAAATGGTCAGAAATTTAAAAGAGTTCCGAATTCGTGGTATCAAAACAAACATTCCTTTTCTGCAAAATGTTATTCAACATCCGCAGTTTATCAACGGCGAATACAGCACCACATTTATTGACAATTCTCCTGAACTATTCGTGTTTCCGAAAAGAAAAGACCGCGGCACCAAAATGCTGCAGCACATAGCTGATAAAACGGTGAACGGATATGATGGAGAAGGCGGCAGAAAGAAACCTGACTATCCAGATCCGCGGGTCCCGGAACTTCCGCGCACTGATGAATTTCCGAAAGGTACCAAACAGATTCTGGATGAAGAAGGGCCGGAAGCACTGATGAATTGGCTGAAAGAACGAAAAGAAGTACTTCTTACTGATACGACGTTCAGGGATGCTCATCAGTCGCTGCTTGCCACCAGGGTGAGAACAAAAGACCTCGAAACGATAGCAGAACCTACGGCACGTCTTCTGCCCGAACTTTTTTCCTTAGAAATGTGGGGAGGAGCTACGTTTGATGTGTCTTACCGCTTTTTGAACGAAGATCCGTGGTCCCGGCTGCTTAACTTACGGGAAAAAGCTCCGAATGTTCTTTTCCAGATGCTGCTCCGTGCTTCCAATGCGGTAGGGTATAAAAACTATCCGGATAACCTGATTGAAGAATTTGTAGAGAAAAGTGCCAATGCAGGAATAGACGTCTTTCGAATTTTCGACAGTCTTAACTGGGTGGAAGGTATGAAACCTGCCATCGAAGCCGTCAGAAAGACAGGTAAAATAGCGGAAGCCGCCATGTGTTATACCGGGGATATTCTGGATTCGGACCGCTCTAAATACGACCTGGATTATTATGTTGAACTGGCAGGCGAACTGGAAGAGGCGGGCGCTCATATCTTAGGGATAAAAGATATGGCAGGACTTCTTAAACCTGAAGCTGCATACCAGCTGATAAGTGCGTTGAAGAAGAAAGTCTCCATTCCTGTGCACCTCCACACCCACGACACAAGCGGGAATGGCATTTTCACGTATGCAAAAGCAGTTGAGGCCGGGGTTGACGTAGTGGATGTTGCTGCAGGTTCAATGGCAGGAATGACTTCCCAGCCGAGTGCTAACAGTTTGTACTATGCTCTCGAAGGCAGTGACAGAAGACCCGGGCTGGATATACAAGCTTATGAGAAACTCGGGCATTACTGGGAAGATATAAGAAATTATTATGAAGACTTTGAAAGCGGCCTGCGTGCCCCTCATACAGAAGTGTATGAACATGAAATGCCGGGCGGCCAGTATTCGAATCTTCAGCAGCAGGCCAAAGCCGTAAGTCTTGGAGACCGGTGGGATGAAGTTAAAAAGATGTACAGTCGGGTGAACAACATGTTCGGGGATATCGTCAAAGTAACTCCTTCCTCAAAGGTGGTGGGGGACATGGCTTTGTTCATGGTGCAAAACGATCTGAACGAAGATGACGTGTATAATAAAGGGGAAGCGATTGATTTCCCGGCCAGTGTCATCGAATTTTTCCAGGGGTATCTGGGCCAGCCCTACCAGGGATTCCCTACCGAACTTCAGCACCTCATTCTGAAAGGAAAAGCGCCTCTTCAAGATCGGCCGGGGAAATTTTTAGACCCTGTTAACTTCAAAGAATTGAAAGAGACGCTGTTCCATAAGCTGGACCGTCAAGTAACAAGCTTCGATATGATAAGCTATGCACTTTATCCTAAAGTTTACATGGATTATCAGAAATTCCTTGATCAGTACGGGGATATGTCGATGCTCGACACCCCCACTTTTTTCTACGGAATGAGACTGGGCGAAGAAATTGCAGTAGACATTGAAAAAGGGAAGACTTTGATAGTGAAACTGGTGTCCATAAGTGAAGCTCAGGAAGACGGAACCAGGACTGCATTTTTTGAGCTTAACGGACAACCGAGGGAAGTAGTTGTAAAAGACAATAGCATAACTGCCACTACAGCCGTGCGACCACAGGCGGACAAATCAGATGAAAAACATATCGGAGCCAGTATGCCCGGTACTGCTGTGAAAGTTATGGCTGCAGCAGGTGAAAAGGTTACTAAAGGGGACCATTTGATGGTGACAGAGGCTATGAAAATGGAAACGACTGTACAGGCTCCTTTTGACGGAACGATTAAAGCCGTTCACGTAACAGATGATTCAGCTATTCACGTGGGAGATCTTCTTATCGAATTTGAATAGAATACAGCCCGGCTTCAGGTGCCGGGCTGTATTTATGAAAAGTCTCCTTGCAAAAATAGTCGTGTAATGGTAAAAATGAATATGTCCTCACATTTACATAGGTTTTACACACTTTTTTCACAACTACGTCACATTTGTATAATTTTATAGCAATTGAATAGATAGAAATATGGTTCCGTGATACAATTAATTTGACGTTTTTTGTGACAATGGTTAATATTTCTGTAACTTTTGTGTACTGAGCAAAAGGCAGGAGGAGGAATATCAAGTGATGGACAATCCGAGGACAGTCGATTCTACGTCTGCTCACGTTATGGAAGAAGAAGCGAACCGGGAGACTTCCCTGGTAAAAGATATTAAAAGTTTAATAAAGGTTGGAATCATCAATTCTAACCTGATCACTACTTTTGCGGGTTTCTGGCTCGCTTTGTACTACACCGGGGCAAGTGTTGTGACAGAATGGGTCACGCTCCTGTGGACGCTCCTTGGTACTGCGCTTGTTATTGCAGGCGGCTGTATTCTGAACAACTGGTATGACAGGGACATCGATCCGATTATGGATCGTACGCAAAACAGACCTACTGTAACAGGGACGATGTCGTTACAGGCTGTTTTAATTGGAGGGCTGATCACTTCAGCAGCCGGTTTTCTCGTTTTGACACTCGCTTCCTGGCAGGCAGCACTTTGGGGAGTGTTCGGATGGATTGTTTACGTAATCCTTTATACGATGTGGTCCAAAAGAAGATATACTTTAAACACGGTTATAGGGAGTTTCTCCGGAGCCGTTCCCCCATTGATAGGCTGGGCTGCTATTGAGCCGGGCCTTCGTATGGAAGCGTGGATGCTGTTTCTTATCATGTTCTTATGGCAGACGCCCCATTTTCTGGCACTTGCTATGAAAAAGAAAGATGATTATGAGAGAGCAGGAGTTCCGATGCTTCCGGTAGTCAAAGGATTTGAGATGACCAAAAGACAGATAGTCGTATATGTCGCATGTCTTCTGCCTTTACCTTTATATCTTGCTTCTTTAGGCGGAGTCTTCCTGACGGTCGCTTATGTATTATCTGTAGGTTGGCTTGTATTGGCATTAGCCGGTTTTGTAATGAAAGATGATAAGAAATGGGCTACATGGATGTTTGTGTACTCCCTTAATTATCTTACAATTCTATTCCTTACAATGGTGCTGGTAACTATGCCATTTCCTTACGTTTGAAATTAGGTGAAAACCTAGTTCACATTAATATACTTTCAAATACAAAAAAGAAAGAGAGGTATTTCACATGAGAGGTTGGATGGGCAAGCTTCGTCCGGTATTCATTTTTAGTGTGCTGGTACTTTTCCTTGCCGGGTGCGGGGAAGAGAACCTGAGTGCACTCAAGCCCAAAGGGTACGGGGCAGATCTATTACTTGATCTTATGGTGATCAGTCTTGCGATTATGACTTTCGTATTCGTGGTCGTCATGGCTATTTATATTTTCGTTCTTATTCGTTACCGTCGTAAAAAGGGTGAGGAGAACTATATCCCTAAACAGACAGAGGGTAACAAATCGCTGGAGATTATCTGGACCGTTATACCGGTACTGCTTCTCCTTATTCTGGCAGTGCCGACTGTACAGGCGACTTTCGACCTTGCAGACGAAAAACCGCGTGAGGAAGACGGTTCGATTACTGTGGAAGTAACCGGTAACCAGTACTGGTGGCACTTTAACTATCCTGATCAGGAAATATCGACCAGTCAGGATCTGTATATTCCAACAGGAGAGCGCGTATACTTAGATATGAAATCAAGTGACGTTATCCACTCGTTCTGGGTACCTTCCATCGCGGGTAAAATGGACACAAACCCTGGTGATAACGAAAACACTATGTACTTAGAAGCTTATGAAGAAGGTGTATACTGGGGACACTGTGCCGAACTTTGTGGTCAGTCACACTCGTTAATGGACTTCAGAGTAGTCGCAGTAAGTTCCGAAGAGTATGATCAGTGGGTTTCCGATATGCAGAACATTGACCCGGAAGCGACACCTGAAACCGCTTCGGCTAAAGACGGACAAAAAGCTTTCGAAAACAGCTGTATGGGCTGTCACGCCATAGGGAACTCTCCAGCAGGTGTGGGGCCGAACCTCAGCAACTTCGGAAACCGTACGAAAATTGCCGGTATTCTCGATCACAACAAAGAAAACCTTGTAGACTGGATTATGGATCCGGATCAGTTCAAACCTGGCAACAAAATGGAAGGCTACAACGTATCTGAAAAAGAAGCACAACAAATAGCTGACTACTTAATGCAGTTAGACCATTCAGAAGTTACTCCTGATTCTGTGAATGGCTCTTCCGGCAAGAAGTAAATAATTAAAAAGGAGGTTATAGTGTGAGTAATGCGATTGTACAACAGCGCGGTATTGGTGCTATGATTTGGGACTATATTACAACGGTTGACCACAAAAAAATTGCGCACCTTTACCTGGTCGCCGGAGGTCTATTCTTCCTGATCGGCGGACTCGAAGCGCTGATAATACGTATCCAGCTGATGCAGCCGGACAGTAACTTTATTTCAGCAGGTCTTTACAACGAGATGATTACGATGCACGGTACTACGATGATATTCCTGGCTGCCATGCCACTTATATTTGCATTGATGAACGCCGTAGTACCATTGCAGATAGGAGCGAGGGACGTAGCATTTCCTTTCCTTAACTCCCTTGGTTTCTGGCTGTTTTTATTTGGAGGTCTATTACTGAACGTTTCCTGGTTTACGGGAGGAGCGCCGGATGCGGGCTGGACTAACTATGCACCGTTATCCTCGACATCTCCGGGACACGGAGTGGATTATTACGTAATGGGGCTTCAGATAGCGGGGGCAGGAACACTGATCGGTGGTATTAACTTCCTGGTAACGATCATTAACATGAGGGCACCTGGTATGACCTATATGCGCATGCCGCTATTTACCTGGACAACATTCATCACCAGCGTTCTGATTCTCTTCGCGTTCCCGGCTCTTACAGTAGGTCTATTCCTTATGATGTTCGATCGTATGTTTGGCTCTGCCTTCTTCGACGTAACTGCCGGAGGAAACGCGATCATTTGGGAACACTTATTCTGGATATTCGGGCACCCGGAAGTTTATATTCTGATTCTTCCTGTGTTCGGGGCATTCAGTGATATTTTCTCTACATTTTCTAAGAAGAGACTTTTCGGTTACTCGGCAATGGTATTTGCAACAGTGCTGATCGGTTTTCTAGGGTTCATGGTTTGGGCCCACCACATGTTTACAGTAGGACTCGGTCCGATTGCAAACTCTATTTTCGCAGTTTCCACTATGGCGATCGCCGTACCTACAGGAATCAAGATCTTTAACTGGCTGTTTACCATGTGGGGCGGAAGTATTAAACTAAGTGTCGCTATGCTCTGGGCACTCGGATTCATACCTACATTTACAATAGGAGGTATGACTGGGGTAATGCTCGGTTCAGCAGCAGCTGACTACCAGTATCACGATACATACTTCGTGGTTGCCCACTTCCACTACGTTATTGTCGGTGGTACAGTATTTGGTCTATTTGCGGCTATGCACTACTGGTGGCCGAAGATGTTCGGAAAAGTACTGAACGAGAAACTGGGTCACTTAGGTTTCTGGCCATTTTTCATCGGTTTCCATCTGACATTCTTTATCCAGCACTTCCTGGGACTGATGGGAATGCCTAGACGTTACTGGACATATTTCGAAGGTCAGGGTCTTGCAACCGGTAACCTGATCAGTACAATAGGTGCCTTCCTGATGGCTATAGGAACTCTGATATTCCTGTATAACGTAATTTATACAGCAATTAAGGAACCTAAAGCTTCTGCAGATCCTTGGGACGGTCGTACTCTCGAATGGTCCCTGCCGTCTGCACCTCCATTTTATAACTTTAAACAGACTCCACTCGTACGTGGACTGGATCCATTATGGATCGAGAAGATGGAAGGAAGAAAAGGTATTACTCCTGCGGAACCGCTTGGTGATATTCACATGCCTAATGGCTCTATACTTCCATTCCTGATGTCAATGGGTCTGTTTATTGCAGGCTTCGGATTTATTTATCAGGTAGACAACAAACTGTGGTTTATAGCAGTTGCTGTCGGCATGGGACTTTTCTTCGCTTCCATGTTCACCAGATCGTTCAAAGATGATCTCGGTTATCATATTCATAAAGAAGATCTTATTGAAAAGGGGGATGGCAAAGAATGAGTCATGACGACGTTTTAAATCCAAAACATATGCCCCATGATCCGGAAAAAGCCACCCTTGAAGGTAAAAATAAATTTGTCGGTTTCTGGATGTTCCTCGGAGGAGAGACGGTACTTTTCGCCTCTCTCTTCGGAACATATCTGGCTCTGTCCGGATCTACATCCGGCGACAACACTCCCGAAAACCTGTTTGGGTTAGAGCTTGTTTTCATAATGACTATGCTGCTGCTGACAAGTTCTTTGACCAGCGTGTATGCTATGTACCATATGAAGAACCACAATTTCAAAAAAATGCAGCTCTGGTTGGGAGTTACAGTACTTCTGGGACTTGGTTTTCTTGGATGCGAAATTTATGAATTTTACCACTATATCCACGAATACGGATTCACGTTCCGTTCTTCTGCCTTCGGATCCGGGTTTTATACATTGGTCGGTTTCCACGGAGGACACGTTCTATTTGGTCTTTTCTGGATAACTTCATTGATGATCCGGAACCAGAAACGCGGTTTGAATTTGTATAACGCACCTAAATTCTATATATCCAGTCTTTACTGGCACTTCATTGACGTAGTGTGGGTCTTCATTTTCACCGTAGTATACCTACTAGGAAAGGTGGGGTAAGCGATGTCGGAACGTACGGAGAACGTATCAAGGCACAAATTGAATGTACGGAAAGATGAGAACAAAGAAGAAATGGTGCAGCAGGTCATTACTTTTGCGCTCATGATCCTGTTTACCCTTATTGCTTTTAGTATGGTAATCCTGGACATCAGTTCTTATTTCATAAAACCGACACTTCTTTTACTAGCTGGAGTTCAGGTAGCATTCCAGTTGTTCTATTTTATGCATATGAAGAACAAAGGGCATTTCATGCCGACCATCATCATGTTCGGCGGAATGACAATTGCACTTGCAACTATTATTACTTTTACTACAATCATTTGGTGGTAAAACAAAAACCGGGGGCTCTCCTCCGGTTTTTTCGTGTAAAAGTATATAAATTCCACATCCGTTTTTCCTTCAGCTAAATTCCTGAGAAGACTGACATAATATTTGGGGAGAAGAAAGGAATTGAAAGATGTGCAGAGAAAGAACTTCAACTAAGCAAATTTGACATTTTAGAAAACAATAGGGTATATATCTATTATTTTCGAACGTTGTGATTTAAAATAACAGGTAGCAAGTTATTTTAAGGGGTGAGATAGATGTGGTTAGAATTACAAATATTCGGATTCCGGGCATTGTGGAGCCCTTTCTATATGATTTTCGTTGCCGTACTTGCTTTGGTATACTTTTATCTGACAGGGCCGGGCCGGCGTAATGATAAGGAGAAAGCGACAGGTTTCCAACAGATCACGTTTTTCTCAGGTTTAGTGCTCCTTTACATAGTTAAAGGGTCTCCCATAGATCTAATGGCGCACATCATGTTTGCCGCTCATATGACCCAGATGGCTCTGTACTATCTCGTGTTTCCTTTTCTGATCATTAATGGAGTGCCGGGTGAGGTTTGGAGAAGAATTTTTGACCGTCCGGTAATACGGCCGTTTCTGAAGTTCATTACAAAACCGTTGTTGTCACTATTACTGTTTAGCGGTTTCTTTTCCATGTACCACGTGCCTGCAGTTTTTGATTTCGCCAAATCGAACGAAATCGTCCACGCCGGTTTTTCCACCACTATCCTTTTCTTCGCTTTTTGTATGTGGGTATCCGTCTTCCCTCCTACGGAAGGAGTAGACAGACTCGGACCTTTACTGAAGATAGGCATCATTTTCGGAAGTGGTGTGTTACTGACCCCTGCATGTGCTCTGATTATTTTCTCTGATGCTCCGCTGTATGCGACATATACGCAGTCCGGTGCCTGGATGGACGCTCTCAGTCTATGTGTACCTACCGGAGTTCTTGAAGGGCTGGCAGGTTCACTGAACGGGCCGGAATTCTTTACGTCCATGCCTCTGCTGCAGGATCAGCAGCTTGGCGGGATCATCATGAAAATAATGCAGGAAGTTATTTTTGCGGCTATCATCGGGCACATCTTTTTCTCATGGTTCAACAAGGAACGAAATATAATCGATCCTATACCGGAAGTAACGATGGAACAAAATGAATATGTACAGGAGAGATAACAATGCCCTTATTGCCGACAATTAGTACAACTTTTATTGTACTAAGTGCTGTTCTGGTGGGGATCGGCTGGATTCTCATAGCTAATGATAAAAGATCAGCTCATAAGAAAGTTATGCTTGCAGCTGCACTCAGCGCTCTGATATTTTTCATAATTTACGTAAGCCGGACCGTCTTCGTCGGAAATACAAGCTTTGGAGGACCTGAGGAATACAAGATTTATTATACGGTATTTCTGATTTTCCATATAACGCTTGCGACAACCGGAGCGGTGTTCGGTATTATCACGATCATCCTTGCGCTTAAACGGAATATTAAAAAGCATCGCAAGATCGGACCGGTCACCAGTATCATATGGTTTTTTACTGCGATAACCGGAGTGGCCGTCTATCTTCTGCTATATATTATATATGACGGGGGAGACACGACCAGCGTCATTAAAGCGATTCTGGGTACATGATCGGTAGCGTAAATAGAAAATTCAGGAAAAATTACAAAAAGCGGTCTGTACGGGGGAAAGCCCCAAGCAGACCGCTTTTTATGAGGAATATTATATTTATTTACGTCATTTTACTGAAATTCCTCACGAGTGAAGATTAATGTGAGAAACAGGTATATTAAAGTCTTACATTCAACTTGATCAGCCCGGCTTCTTTAGCGGAATTGAAGGCTATGATGACGAGAGGACCTACGAAAAATCCAAGTACCCCTATCAGTTTCAGACCTATATACATTGCTACAAGAGTAGCGAGCGGGGACAGGCCAATCTGTGTTCCCATGACTTTGGGTTCGACCGTACGTCGTATGGCCAGCAGGACGATAGCTAGCACCATAAGTTGAGTTCCGGTCGCAACATCTCCGGTAGCGTACATGTAAACGGACCAGGGGCCTATAATGGCGATGGAACCGATAATCGGAATGAAATCTACTGCCCAGGTGATCAGAGCCATAAGAATAGCGACTTCGGGTGAAATGAAGAGAAGTGCCACCAGCGTAACTACAAATATAATGATACTGACCTGGAACTGTGCTTTCAGAAAACCGAATACGACATAGCTGAGACGTGCATTCATGAACTGAACCTTTTCGGAAGTTTCTTCGGTCAAGTAGGAATGCATTTTCGTTTTCAGCCTTGGCAGTTCCAGCATAAACAGAAAGAGAGCGATCAGGTACACGAGCAGACTTACTATCAGATTAGGTATTTTAGCTGCCAGTGCAGTTACATTTTCTATGTTTAATGTATCGGTAAGTCTTTCGGTGGACCTTTCCAAACTCTCTTCGATACGATTGGAAGTCTCGTCAATGAACTCCTTAGGCAGCATTTCTGTAAGGTTGTTCATATTATCTTTTAAATCGATGACTACCTGGTTCAGCTGGGAAATATAAAGAGGGGCGTTATCAATCAGATGTATGATTTGAGCTACAGCTCTTGTTACGGCGAATGTACCTACGAGCCCTAGAAGTAAAAGAAACAAGAGAAATACGATAGACACGGCAAATTGCCGGCCTATATGGAACCTATACTGAAACCAGCGTACCGACGGGTTCAGAAATAGGGCGGTGATGAAGGCGATTATGAGGGGAACTGCTACAGGCAGTATGAAATAAGCTGCTGCGAGCCCGATAATTGTAAGAAAGATCAATGTCCATTGACGTTTAGTTATTTGTTTAAACAACGCGGGGCCGTGTCTCCTTTCCCTTAAGAAATCGTTCGAAAAAAGAGTCGCCCATCATTCACGATGCGCGACTCCCAATCCATTACTCGTCTGTCTGGTTCGCTTTTGCCGGAGCCTGTACTTTGCTTATCAAATAATGAGACTTATCGATTAAATCTTTGGAGAATCCTTCTTCCTCACCATACTCGACTCCATGAGGATAATAATGCTTTCCGAGCAGCGGAGTCATAAGTTTCATAACGGCATTTCCTTTATCTACGTCTCCACTGAGAGCATACCCCTGGATTCTTACGTAATAAGTGATGTTCGTTTCAGGGGATTCGATTTTATGATCGTATGTAACCCTTTCATAGTCCCAGGATCCGCCGAGCATAAACCCGTTTGATTCCATGATACGTGTCAACGTCTTCACGTCGAGTACTAAATCTTCGATACCAGTGTTTTCTAATTTCATACTCTCCACCTCACAACAAATTATGTATAGTTAACATTTTATTATGAAAAGAAGAAAGTTGCAATTAAACCGGAAGGGTTTATCGTTAATTTTAGTCTTTTTCACGCGAAAGGGGAATTTCTCAAGAACGATTTTCTTATGTGTATTAGTCTGATATGATAAAGGAGGAGGTGAATCCCTTTTATGCTAGCTACTATGGAAATTGTAGACTTGTTGGATAGATCGGAAGAGATAGGCCAGATAATAATGAAATCAGACGTTATGGAAGAGTTCTATGAGGCGAAATCCGACCTTGCCAAAGATGAAGAAGCTCAGACTCTCATACGTAATTTTAATAAAATGAAAGATCAATATGAAGAAGTGCAGCGTTTCGGAAGATATCATCCCGATTACAGTAAAATTATGAAAAGTATCCGAAGTGTGAAAAGAGAAATGGATATGCACCCGAGCGTCGCCCGCTACAAGCGTGCTGAACGTGAACTTCAGAAGCTGCTCGATGATATCAGCCAGGACGTGGCTTTCAGCGTAAGTGAACAGATTAAAGTCCCACGGAACGGGATGGTGTTCACAGACACCGGCTGTTCATGCGGCAGTGGCGGCGGCTGTGGCTGTTCTTAAGAAGGATGTGTGAAACATGAGAGTTAAAAGACAGGGGATTATCGTTTATTTTCAGCAGATGAAAAATGTTCGTCACCTGAAGAAATACGGGCATTTGATTCACGCTTCCAAAAAACGGAAATATGCGGTTATTTACGTGAACCGGGAAGAACTTGAGGAAAAGATGGAGACACTGAATAAATTATCTTATGTACTCCGCGTGGAACCTTCCTGGAAACCGCAGGTAGAAACGGATTTTGAAAACGCCAAGCCCGATAAAGCTAAAGAATATGACTATAAGTTCGGTATATAGTTACGATCACGCATTCTTATAGATATATTAACCCTGACCGGGCACAAATGACCTGGTCGGGGTTATTTAGTTTTGAACGATCACGTAAGCCTTGCCAGGGCCTTGTTACTTCTTAATATTCCTATCAGATACTGATAGTATAAATCAGTTTCAGGAAACATCGTAGATGGTTTTAGCGTATATTCCTGAATTTCCACTCCGATTTCGTCCGTCATTTCTTTGAACAGATCGAACCTGGTGTTCGGAATCTCATGAGGATTTGGTATTCCTTCCCTGCATATATATATGGGCTGAAACTTTTCGGCCGGCTTCATTATTAAGGCGAGAGACGTTTTCGGTTTTCCGTCAATTTCGCTGTGAAAAGCAAGGGCGGCTTCAACACGGGCGGGCATACGTTTCCCCAGTTCAACAAGTTCATAGATATCCGTGTAACCTTCCCCCAGTTCAATGAATTTCTGTCTCATAAGTATTTCTCCTTTCTTCCCTGCATCATTATTACTCTAGCACGCCAGCTCTTTGTAATAAACCGTTTATATAAAACAGTGGTCAGTCCTTTCACTAATGACGACCGAGTGGAGCATCGATAAATAAAAATACATAGTTCGGGTGAATGATGATTTTTCTGCAGGACGTTTTATGGTAGCATTAAGAAAAACCTTGTAACAGGAGGTGATCAGCATGAGAGTAATAAGCGGCAGTCACAAAGGGCAGCGTCTCTATTCTGTACCCACACACAACACAAGGCCTACGACTGATAAAGTTAAAGAAGCTATATTCCAGATCATTGGTCCTTACTTTGACGGGGGCAAAGTTTTCGACTGCTTTGCAGGAAGCGGAGGCCTCGGGGTCGAATGTCTCAGCAGGGGAGCAGAGGAGGCAGTTTTCATAGATAAAGAACCCGCAGCTATTAAAACGATATGGGACAACCTCAAATCTCTG
The DNA here is from genome assembly GCF_900156705.1 of Salimicrobium salexigens. Taxonomy (NCBI): domain Bacteria; kingdom Bacillati; phylum Bacillota; class Bacilli; order Caryophanales; family Bacillaceae; genus Salimicrobium; species Salimicrobium salexigens. Next base: position 20,884 of record NZ_FTOK01000003.1, read on the forward strand.
AAGCTCGAGGAACGCTCTGAAGTCTTCAAAACCGATGCATACAGAGCTATGAAAGCAGCCGGGAAGAGGGGGCTCACTTTTTCTTACGTATTCCTTGATCCCCCCTATAAGAAATTTTCTTATGAAGAATTACTGAAAAACCTTCAGGAGTATCAACTTCTCGAGGAAAAAGCTATAATAGTGTGCGAACACGATGTGTCAGAATCGCTGCCTCAGCAGGTAGGTTCTGTATTTATGTTCAAGCAGGAAGAGTACGGCTCTAATATCGGAGTGGCGTTTTATAAGAAGGAGGGATAATATGGCCGGTTTAGCGATTTGCCCCGGGAGTTTCGATCCGATTACATACGGACATCTTGATATCATAGAACGGGCTGCCAGAGTGTTTGACGAAGTACGGGTCGTAGTTTTTAATAATCAAAGTAAATCTCCGCTTTTTTCTGTGGAGGAAAGAAAAAAATTGATTAGGGAGTCTACGGTCGGGATAAGCAACGTGACGGTGGAGAGTTACGGCGGACTACTTATGAAGTACGCAGAAGAAGCCGGGGCTGAGGCGATTATACGAGGCTTGAGAGCAATCAGTGATTTTGAATACGAGATGCAGATCACTTCAATGAACCGTAAATTAAATGAAGAGATTGAAACGTTTTTCGTAATGACGAATAATCAGTATTCGTTCCTCAGTTCAAGCATCGTCAAGGAGATAGCGAAATATCAGGGAGAGATTACCGGGCTTGTCCCGGAAGTCGTGGAAAAGGCTCTGCAGGAACGTTTCAAAAGATGAGCGTCCACCTGTCCTGACAGGAAAGTTGATCAAAAAGTATGTATACGTGAACCCGGAGTGTGAAAAATAAGGGTTCACGTATTTTTATTTACGTGACAGGGATTGCTGTACTTCCTAAACGACGGGATGTAAAATATATTTGTGTTTCAGTAAAGCAGACCTGCTTCAGACGTTCTGTACAGGTAAGGAAGGAGTAAGGGTATGAGTCCGAACAGAAAAACGATTATAGCTATTGTTATTACTGCACTGATAACTGCTGTGTTATTTTCTTATCAGTTACCATACTATGTTTACAAGCCCGGTACCGCCGAGGCTCTTGATCCGGTTATAGAAGTGGATGGAGGATACGCAAGTGAAGGCGATATGCATCTCGTTACAATCCGTGGAGGTCAGGCGACTGCAGTTCAGTGGCTGCTTACTCAATTCAGACCCTATTATGAGTTGATGCCGCTTGATGAAGTCAGGCCGGAGGGTGTATCCGAACAGGAATACTTCCACGCGCAGCTGCAGATGATGGAAACCTCCCAGGAAGCAGCCCAGGTGGTGGCATACGAAGCTGCCGGAAAGCAGATCGATATCCAGTATGACGGTGTTTACGTGATGCAGCTGGTAAAAGGTATGCCAGCCGCAGATCGTCTGCAGTCCGGTGATCGTATAGTGGAAGTTGACGGTCAGGAAGTAAAAGAGTCCAGCGACCTTATTAACTACGTGGAAAACAAAAAAGCCGGGGAAAGCGTCTCCCTTCTCATCGAGAGAGAGAAAGGGACGCTGACAAGGGAAGTCGAACTGGCTCCTTTTCCTGACAATGAAGAGAAAGTGGGGATAGGTATATCCCTTGTAACCGACCGATCTGTAGAGGTGGATCCGGAAGTAAGTGTCGAAAGCGGAGAAATTGGCGGACCAAGCGCCGGACTGATGTTTTCACTTGAGATTTACGACCAGTTGACGGAATATGATTTAACATCCGGCAAAGAAATAGCCGGTACAGGAGAAATAAATTATGATGGTGAAGTCGGGAAGATCGGTGGTATCGACAAAAAGGTAGTTGCAGCTGATGAAGAAGGGGCTTCTGTTTTCTTTGCACCTAATGAAGAAGGAGCGGAGGATTCCAACTATAAAATAGCCGCACAGACTGCCGAGGACATCGGTACAGATATGGAGATCGTTCCGGTGGATACGTTCCAGGAAGCGGTTGACTATTTGAAGAAGAATAAATAAAAGCTTTACTTCGTTTAAAAGCCTGTTCAGTTTTCACCGGCCCTTCCGGATTTCCTTCATTACGGGAATCCGGGAGAGCCGGTGTTTTATCGAATATGTTTAAGCTAAGATATTCGGAGTTTAAACGAATAAAGGGGGGAGTTTTTCCCGGTGGTAACTTTCTACTCTTTGATTTCCCGAAAGAGGGTAAAGGTAGGTCCTTTGAGCTTTCAGATCAATGTCGAAGAGCGGATGATCGATTTGTTTAAGCTGAGTCACTAATGGAACTTCTATATATTTTTTCTGTTCGGAAAGGTATTGTCTCCCCCGTTTATTCATACCGAGTATTCGGACGTATGGTACAGATTCGTTCAGAAGATAGCTGTCTTTTTTTCTTGTATTCGTTATTAAATGAACGAATATGCGCTGCAGTCTCGTCCAGGTGTATCTCTTCGTTTTGACGGACTCCATCATTTCCTGGAACGAACTGCTTCTGTTGATGCTTGATAACAGACGGTGTTCCAGTCCTTCTTCGATTCCGTGGATCTGCCTTAATTCTTCGGGGGAGGATGTCCACAGCAGATGTTGAATGAGAGGGAAATAGTCTTCGAACTGATGAAACTTCCCTTTATCTTTTATGTAATTATGGAGGGATTGTACTGTAGAATCCGGAAGAGCCTGTTTTACTCCTTCCGTGATTTCTCCCTTTGTATGTATCTCTCTGCGAATGCTTGTAGCGCTGGCGATTTTCCCTTTGATTATTTCATCGTGATATTCACTCTCAATACGCGTAATCGTCTCCGGTTTTATATGAGGAGCAAATTGCTTTATTGCTTTTACGTAGCTGTAACCGAGAATGTTGTTCGGCTGCGATAAATCAAGTTCATCGACGCCGATAGCCCGGTAAGCCAGGCGTGATGCTTCCGGATAGGACATCCCCTCATCCAGAAAAGAGGTTAAATGTTCGTCAAATTTCCCCTGGTTGTCTTTCCATTTACTGTGGGAGTTGACGAAAGGAGCAATGTTTCCCTCTTCACTGCCGAAACAGATGGAAGAGACGTTCAACCTGTCCAGAGTCTCAACAGCCCCTTTGCTGAAATAGTCCCCGTGCTGAACCGCAAACAAATGAGGCAGTTCAACCACTAGATCCACGGACTGCAGAAGGGCGGATCTCGCTCTTTCCCATTTATCCATTATAGCCGGCTCTCCACGCTGTAGAAAAGGTCCGCTCATGACAGCGATGATACAGTCAGCGCCGGTTTGTTTCCTCGCCTGTGTTACATGAAAGTCATGGCCGAGATGGAACGGGTTGTATTCCACGATAATACCTGAAGCTTGCATAGGATCTTCCTTTCCTGCTATATTTGCATTCCTTTCCTTTCTATCTTAACATTAGATAAAGATAAGCGATGGTGTAAAGAAAAAATGTTGACAAAACGTTTATTTGGTTTTAAAATTACTCTTGTTGTCATGAGGTGATGACCGTGAAATTTCCAATACAAAAAGTAAAACAGGCAGGGGACAACCCTTATCATTTTGAAGGGGATGTGGACCTTTCCTCTTTGGAGGATGCCAAAAATGATATCCGGGAAATTTCTCCTGTTTCGGTAACCGGTCAGGCAGAAATGAAAGGAGAAAACATATCAGTATCGATGACCATTGAAGGAGATATGATTCTTCCTTGTGCCAGAACGCTGGTGGATGTTCCTTTCGTATTTAATATTCAGGCTACGGAATACTTCAATCTTTCTCCTTATTATGAGGAGGAGGATGACTCGGAAGTACACCCGCTGCATGGAGAACTGCTTGACTTGACTCCTTATATAAAGGAGAATGTGCTATTGGAGGTTCCCTATCGTGTCTTTTCGGATGATCCTGACGTCGTCCCTCCGAAAGAAGGAGATGGCTGGGAAGTCGTGGACGAGAAACCGGACTCTGAAAGCAAAATAGATCCTCGATTAGCTAAACTGGAATCATTATTAGATGAAAAAGAGAAATAGAGAGGGCATCGACCGCTCTTCTCTTTACTTATAAAGGAGGTGGACAGCAATGGCAGTACCTAAGCGCAGAACGTCCAAAAAGGTAAAAAATCAACGTCGTACGCATAAAAAATTGAGTGCTCCTAAATTGGTGGCATGTCAAAATTGCGGAGAGATGACGAAGCCACACCGTGTGTGCAGCTCTTGCGGCCAGTACAATGGCAAGCAAGTAGTCGAAGCATAAAGAAAAGCCTGTGACCGCAGGCTTTTTTTTATGCTTTTTTGTCTTGTTCGCCGATCTTTTCATGTGCAGAAAAAGATGTAGAATGAAAGCAGAGACTTTTAATCTCACCAAGGGGAGTTGATGCAGTGGAAACGGTATATGTCACTTATGAAGAGGACGTGGCTGTGGTTACGTTGAACCGGGAAGATAAAAGAAATGCAGTCAGCAGACAAATGACGATGGAACTCAGGCAGATTACTGAAGAAATTAAAGCGAATGAACAGGTGAAAGCACTTGTACTTACCTCCAGAGGAGAACGTGCCTTTTGTTCGGGAGGAGATCTGAAAGAGCTGCATGGAGATTTATCGGAGGAGGAAGCGTATACGGTTCTTTCTCCGATGAAGGAATTACTTTATGAAATAGCGACGCTGCCGGTGCCGACGCTCGCCTATTTGAACGGAGAAGCGAGGGGAGGGGGGTGCGAACTTGCTACCGCCTGTGATATACGAATAGGAAAAGAAGGAAGCAGGTTCGGCTTTGTTCAGGGAAAACTTGGTATCGTACCCGGATGGGGAGGCGGAGCGCTTCTTTATGAGAGAATTTCTCCGGTCCAGGCTTTCCACTGGTTGACTGCAAGTGAGGTTATTGACGCAGAAGAAGCGAAGCAGCTCGGGTGGCTCCAGGGGTTGGCAAACGAACTGGATCTCGGTATATTCACCAATCGTTCCAAGGAACAGCTCAGGTTCTGGAAAAAACAGCTTATGGAAAATATAGACACTTCAGTACTTTACAGAAAGATGGAAGAGGAAACACGGCAGTCAGCGGCTTTATGGCCGTCCGAAGCTCATAAAAAAGCAGTGAATGCGTTTTTCAGCCGCAAAAATCAATAAAAGTCTGACGGCTTATCGCTAAAAAAGAGCCGTTCTCACTGAACGGCTCTTTCCTGGATATCAGCTGTCTTCTTTCGGTTGTTCGTCCACTCCCTCAGGCAACCATAAGAGAGGGTTCTCCCCGCGGTCTCTTTCCATGTTATAAGTAGCTTTCTGGAAACCGAGACGTTCCCAGAACCCATGAGAGTTAATGCGCGGATTCGTTTTAATAGGCAAATGGTAGCTTTTGGCGAAGTCCACCAGCTGTTTCCCGTAACCTTTGCCCTGATAGTCTTTAAGTACTTCCAGTTTCCATAGTTCGAGATAATCCTGAGGGGGATTGAAATAATTATCATATTTAGCGGAAATTCTATAGAGACTCATTCTTGCAATCATGGCATTACCGATATAAATCCCGAAAAAAGGAGATTCGCTGTTATTTTCCACGATGTTACTCTGTAAATCTTCGAGCATAGTAAGTTCCTGAAGACCATACTCTTTGAAACGTTTGAACTCCTCGAGTGTTTTATAGTTGATTAGTAAAGGCTGCACTTCTGTACTGATACTCATCGACCGTGACGCTCCTTTCGGCAATCTTGCTTCCAACTACATTATAGTATAAAAATTTTCAGAATCAAATGGACTACTTTTACCTGCTATATCTGTTACAAGTTTGCTACAATAGAGTTTGAAAAATGCAGGAAGAAGGTGGGACAGATGCCTGAAAACGACCTTTCGGTCTCGTGGCTGCTTATAATAATAACTCCTATAATCTTCGTTGTGTTGTATATGTTGTTTTTGAAGTGGACGGCAAGGAAAGGAAAAGCATTGCGGGGAGCCGTATATATAAGTACTCCTTTTCTGGTTTTTGCTGTGCGCGAACTTATGAACCTGCTGCTTGGAGGTAACAATTCAGGCTGGGTTATCGTCGCGTTGCTCGTCCTGGTCGGTGTTTCGCTGTATATTCAGTATAGAACAGCTGGAGAAATGAAGTTACGTAAAACTCTTACCAGTTTTCTGAGACTTACTTTCTTTGTGTTTGTCATACTATATATTATGCTTTTGCTAAGTACAGTCGCTGCAGGAGCGCTGAACGTTTAAGATTTGACCTGATTTTAATTGCTGCTTATTCACGTTCCGCGTATGTAAACAGATTAGATGAATGCAGGTTGATTATTATGTACAATGTTATGAGGATGTAAGATACATAGGTGCGTATAAAGGAGAATGTGTGATGAGAATAGATCCGGTACAGTTCGGAGAAACGAATACTTTGATGAAAGATTACCGTTACAATTTCGAGAAATTGGCAAATAAATTCGATTACTTCCCTTTCGTGGAACGTTCATGGGAGGAGCGGTTACATGAACTTCAAAACCGCGACTTCAAAAGAGGGGAAACAGTGGAAATTCTGAAAAAAATGAACGAATATTACGGAGCGGGAGCTGAAACATTAGCCCATATTGAGCGTTTGTACGAGAAAGACTCTACAGTGATGATCGCCGGTCAGCAGGCTGGTTTGCTCACTGGTCCCATGTATACCGTCAATAAAGCTATTTCAGTCATTGAAGCGGCTAAACAGAAAGAAAAAATGCTTGGTAAACCTGTGCTCCCGGTATTCTGGGTAGCAGGAGAAGATCATGACTTTGAAGAAATCAATCATGTTTATCTCGAACAGGACGGTCTGAAAAAACAAAAAATCTCTCAGACGACAGATGGAAAAACTTCAGTTTCCGACGTCGATCTGGACAGCGAAGCTGCAAACGAATTCGTAGAAGCTTGTTTCAGACATCTGCCCGAGTCTATGCATACGAAGGATGTTTACCGGCACGTTCATCATGCACTGGATGGGGCCAGAACGTATTCAGATTTTTTTGCGAAACTCCTCACCAGCCTTTTCAAACATCAGGGGCTGATCGTACTGGACGCTCACGCTCCTTCCATACGTAAGCTCGAAAGCGACTACTTTATTCAGATGATCGAGCATAATGAAGCTATAGCTTCTGGAGTATATGCACAGGAACAGGAAAATAAAAGGCAGGGCTATCCTGTTACTATAGATGCAGAAGTAAGTGATGCCCATCTGTTCTACCACGATGGAAAGCAGCGTGTTCTCCTTATGCGGGAAGGATCCCGTTTTGTGGGTAAGCAGGGGGAAGTGGAATTCAGTGAGGATGAATTATTGATGATAGCCGAGGAAACGCCCGAAAGGCTGAGTAACAATGTCGTCACACGTCCGCTGATGCAGGATCTGCTGCTTCCCTGTCTGGGCTTTGTAGGAGGACCGGGAGAAATAAGCTACTGGTCGGTGCTTAGACCTGCTTTCTCGGAGTTATCGATAAAGATGCCTCCGACACTTCCAAGACTCAGTTTCACCTTTGTCAGTGACAGGATCAAAAACAGGGCAAGAACGGAAGGTATCGATCTTTACGAGGTTCTGCGTAACGGATTAAGTGAGGAGAAAATCAACTTCCTCTCGTCCCACTCTGTAGTTCCTTTGGAGGAAATGAAGAGAGAAATGAAAGAGCAGATCTCGCGTCTCCACGCCCCCTTCCGCAGGGAAGCGGAAAGGACGGGACCCGATGTCTTAGGTTATGCGGAAAAAAACCTTGAATATATGGAGTCGCTTATCGACGATATGGGAGACCGTATATCCAAAGAGCATCGCAAAAAATATGAAAACGTCCTTGCTTTTTATAGTCGTCTTGAAGATGTAATCCGTCCTAAAGGCGGGCTTCAGGAGAGGATATGGAACCCGCTGCCGTTCCTCAATGAATTCGGCTGGGATTTCTTTTCGAAGATCCCGGAATATGAATGGGACTTCCGGCAGCAGCATTATTTGATTTACAGTTAAATATATATAGGGAAAGGCCTCCCGGGGTATGTCGCCAGTGTTCGGCGATACTTGCTCCGGGAGGTTTTTTGTACTTTTTACTATGCTGTTTTCTTTATACGTTTGAAGTGTGGAAAGGGATTAATTCTATTGAAAGATTTTTTTCGTTTTCCGTTAGTTTACTGTGGTACAAAGTGGTGTAGTGTGGTACGCTAAATAAAGAAGGTGGGGTCATTTATATGCTGATGGGGGAACATCGACATAATATGGATTCCAAAGGACGTTTAATAATCCCGAGCAGATTACGGGATTCCCTGGGTGAGTCCTTTGTAGTTACACGAGGACTGGATAATTGCCTGTTCATTTATCCTCCTGAAGAGTGGGGGAAACTTGAGAGGAAATTACAATCCCTCCCCCTGACTAAAAAAGATGCCCGGGCCTTCACGCGTTTTTTCTTATCGGGCGCCATGGAAAGCACCCTGGATAATCAGGGGCGTATTCATATCCCGCTGCCGCTCAGAGAGCATGCTGATCTTGAAAAGGCATGCGTTATCGTCGGCGTCTCCACGAGACTGGAAGTGTGGGCAGAAGATAAGTGGGACAGCTACATGGAAGATTCGCGCCAATCACTAGAATCCTTTTCCGAAAATTTGCTTGATCTTGATTTATGAATAACAGAAACGAGTGAGTGCATGTTTGACCATTACAGCGTATTAAAGACAGAGACGATTGAAAAATTGAATATCCGGCCTGACGGGGTGTACGTTGACTGCACACTCGGGGGTGGAGGTCACAGTAAAGAGATTGCCAGACAGTTGACGAGCGGTCATCTTTACGTGTTCGATCAGGATGTAAACGCAATGGAATCTGCGAGAGACTACCTTGCTGACTATGCATCCAACATTACGTTCATACCTTCGAATTTCCGACACTTGGAAGAAGAACTTCAGGCGCGGGGAGTAGAAGAAGTGGATGGCATCCTTTACGATCTTGGAGTATCAAGTCCGCAGCTGGACGTAAAAGAACGGGGCTTCAGTTATCAGCAGGACGCCCCGCTAGATATGCGCATGAATCAGACGGATACCGTCAGTGCGTATGAAGTAATTAACGAGTGGGCTTATGAAGACCTTGTACGCATATTTTTCAGGTATGGGGAAGAAAAATTTTCGAAACAGATAGCCCGAAAAATAGAGAAACAAAGAGAAAAAGCACCTATAACCTCTACAGGAGAACTGGTTGAATTGATTAAAGAAGGTATACCGGCAGCAGCCCGCAGAAAAGGCGGTCATCCTGCCAAACGTGTGTTTCAGGCTATACGTATTGCTGTAAACGATGAACTGGGGGCTTTTCTTTCCTCGCTTGATCAGGCAGCACGATACATATCTCTCGAGGGAAGGATAGCAGTTATCACCTTTCATTCCCTGGAGGACCGGATTTGCAAACAGGCATTCAAACATTGGAGTACAATACCTCCTCTTCCGAAAAATTTTCCTGTCATTCCTGAGGAGAAACAGCCTCCTTTCACTTTGATTACGAGAAAACCGATAGAAGCAGTAGAAGAAGAACTGGAAGAAAACCGCAGGTCGCGCTCGGCTAAACTGAGAGTAGTTGAGAAAGTGAGGCCCTGGTCAGAAGAATTTCACTTTGAGAAAGGGTGGAAAATGACGTGAGTATAGAAAAAATAAAACCTTATCATCAGCCCGAAAGAGAACCTGCAAAAAGACAGGTGAAAGTCAGAGTAAAAAAGAATAAATGGATAAGCAAGGGAGAAAAATACCTTTATTCCATTATCAGCGGCACAGTACTGTGTGCTTGTGCCTACGTAATCAGTTTTTCGAGTGCTACGGATACGCTTAACAGAGATATTGAAAGTCTTGAAGGAAAAGTTGAACAGCAGCAGTCTGTAAACAATTCGTTAACTTACGATGTAGAGCAACTCAGAAATCCGGAGAGAATTCTGAATGTTGCTAAAAAACATGGACTGGATATTGAACAGTCCCAGGTGAAACAGGCCACGGCCGTTTCTTCGAAATAACACTCAGGAGGCTCGCATCATGAAGCACAGAAACACATCACGTGGCGCTTCTCTACTCCTGATCATTTTCAGTATCGCCTTCCTTCTGATAGCAGGAAGGTTTCTTTACATACAGACTACCGGTAGTGTTCAGGGAGTCGATTTAGAAAAATGGGCCGAGAAAAAAAGAACAAGCTCCTATACTCTCCCTTCGGAACGGGGAGAAATCTACGGCAAAAACGGGATGGTTCTCGCTTACGATCGACCTACCTATCGCCTGCAGGCGATCGTAGACCCTTCCTACTCCGAAAATCTTCCCGAACCTAAACACGTAACCTCCCCTGAAGACGTGGGGGAAGTGGTGTCCGGACATTTGAATCTGGAAAAAGAAGAAGTAGTAAAGCGTATTAAAGAAGCTAAAAAAAGCGGGAAATTTCAGGTGGAATTCGGAAGCAAAGGCCGGGATATTGCAAAAGATGATAAAGAAGTGATAGAAGAAGCTTTAAAAGAGAAGTCTGTTTCCGGCGTAACGTTTGCTGAGGAAACGGAGAGGTATTATCCGAATGGTACTTTTGCTTCTCACGTACTCGGGTTTGCCAAGTCTACGGACGAAGGGGTTGAGGGTGTAACCGGAGTGGAGAAATCCATGGAAAAATACCTGGAAGGGGAAGACGGTAAAATCTCCTACAAACGTGATAAGTACGGTACGGAACTTTTGAATCCGGAAGAAGTATTACATCCTCCGGAGGACGGAGAAGATGTGTATCTGACGATAGACCAGAAAATCCAGACATTCCTTGAAGACGCTCTTACGGAAGTGGAAGAGAAGTATGAACCAAGTAAGATAATGGCGGGTGTCATGGACCCTGATACAGGGGAAATTCTGGCTATGGGGAATCGCCCCGCCTATGATCCCAATGACAGAAGCAATGTGGAGAATTGGTACAACGATATGATTGCCTACCCGTTTGAAGTAGGCTCGACCATGAAGATGTTCACATGGGCGTCTGCTATGGAGGCAGGAGTCTACGACGGCTCCGAAAAATTCAAGTCCGGAGCGTATTCCGTAGATGGCTCCACGATTTCCGATTACAACAGAACCGGGTGGGGGTCAATCTCATATGACGAAGGACTAATCAGATCCTCCAACGTTGCGGCGGCGAAGCTGGGTTACGAAAAGCTTGGGCCGGATCGTTTCGAAAAATATATCAGCAAATTCAACCTCAATGCAAAAACCGGCATCGATCTGCCGGGAGAGAAGACGGGTACTATTTTGAACGACCGTCCCATCGAGACAGTGACCACAGCTTATGGGCAGGGCTCGACAATGACACCGTTGCAGCTGCTGACAGCGGCAACTGCCATTGCGAATGACGGAAAAATGATGAAGCCTTATGTTTTTGATTCAATCAGGGAGGCTAACTCCAGTGATAAAATCACAGAAAACGAATCTTCCGTACTTGGAAAGCCGATCTCTGAAGAAACGGCAGAAAAAATGAGGAAACTGCTTCGTAAAGTGGTCAGTGATGAAAAAGGTACAGGTAAACCTTTTGCACTGGAGGATTTTAAAGTGGCCGGGAAAACAGGAACAGCCAACATATCCGAAGGTGGATATCTCTCCGGCAGAAACAATTACACATTCTCATTTCTCGGCATGGCTCCTGCCGATGACCCTGAACTGGTCATGTATGTAGCAGTCCGCCAGCCTCAGCTTGAGAATTCCGAAGTCGGTTCGGATGCTGTATCTCACGTATTTAAAACAGTAATGCAAAACAGTCTTCACTATCTTAATATTTCTCCGGAACAGAAGGAGAAATCAAAAGTGAAAATGATGGATATACCTGACCTGCAGGGAGCTTCTGTCGAAAAGGCGAAGACCGCGTTGAGCGGCTTTAAAGAAGTTACTGTTATAGGGGAAGGTGCCAGAGTAGAAGCGGTTCTGCCTGAAAGCGAAAAGGATGTCGTGAGCAGCGAGCATATTTTCGTTATTACAGGTCAACCGGAAATGCCTGATATGGAAGGCTGGTCCCAAAGGGAAGCGCAGCGACTGACCGATTACTTCGATATCCCCTTTGAGATGAAAGGGAACGGCTATATTAAGGAACAAAGTATCGAAGAAGGTTCCGATTTGACGAAGGTTAAACAGGTGGAAGTGCAACTTGAACCTCCCGAGGAAGGATAACGTCACGTTTGCGTTTTTATGAACAGAACGATTAAGGTAAAGACATCCGCTTTTAAGGCGGATGTTTTTTTGACCCAAAAGTACATAGGTTTTTGATATAATATACAGGAATGTGTAATCTACAAAGAAAGTTAGGATGAATGGGATGAAGTTAAATGAACTGATCGCCTGTCTTTCTTTTTACAGGAAGTATGGCGAAAACGACGTAACAATAACTGGAGTAACTATGGACTCCCGGGAAGTGGGTCCTGGAGATCTGTTCATATGTATCAGAGGGTTCAAAACAGACGGACATCAATATATATCTAAGGCTATCGAGCAAGGCGCGGCCGCGATAGTAGCGATGGAATATACTGAACTTGAAGACACTCCGCTCGTAGTGGTATCGGATACGAAGAGGGCCATGGCTCAGATAGCTTCCTGTTTCTATTCCGATCCGACATCAGGACTGGATTTGATAGGAGTTACGGGAACAAACGGAAAAACGACTGTTACCTACCTGCTGGATGAGATCTTTACCGAGGATCGGAAGTCCACCGGAGTAATCGGTACAATTCAGACTAAAATCAGCGAACAGACGTATGACGTATCGAACACTACTCCGGACGCGGTCAGCCTCAATCGCTTTTTTCACAAAATGACGGAGGAAGACGTCGATGTGGCAATGATGGAAGTATCCTCCCATGCCCTTGACCAGGGGAGAGTGTACGGCCTTGATTTTGATGTCGCTGTCTTTACTAATCTCAGCCAGGATCATCTGGACTATCACAAAGATATGGATGACTACCTGCGGGCCAAGTCCCTGCTTTTTTCCCAGCTCGGCAATCACTACGATAACGGGAAAAAGAAGTTTGCCGTAATTAACAGGGATGATGCTGCTGCGGACATTCTGATCAAGTCCTCAGCGCAGCCGGTATTGACTTACGGGCTGGAACAGGGGGATATCCACGCACTGGATATTCGCACGAGCGAAACGGGAATATCGTTTACAATGGTCACCCCGGCTGGTAATGTGGAAGTTTCAAGCAGCCTGATTGGAACATTCAGTGTGTATAATATGCTTGCTGCAGCAGGGGCAGCTATTGCCCGGGGGGTAGGTCTTGAAACGATCGCTTCCGCTTTTGCCAGGACAAAAGGAGTTCCGGGAAGGCTGGAACCTGTATCTGCAGGACAATCCTACGGCATCGTAGTCGATTACGCTCATACTCCCGATTCACTTGAGAATGTTCTGAAGACGTTGAAAGGCGTATGTGAAGGCGACCTCCGTGTAGTGATCGGTTGCGGCGGAGAAAGAGATACAGGAAAGCGTCCTGCAATGGCAGACATAGCTATGACGTTTGCAGACGACGTTTACTTCACTTCGGATAATCCAAGATCCGAAGATCCCGAATCGATATTGAACGATATGACTGACCACCTCTCCGGAGAATACCGGCGGATCACTGATCGTAAAGAAGCGATAAGAAGAGCCGTTACATCCTGCAGGAGTAAAGATATTCTGCTTATCGCCGGAAAAGGGCATGAAACATACCAGGAAATCAACGGGGAGAAAATAGATTTCGATGATCGTAAAATAGCCGAACAATCCGTTAAACAAGGGAGGATGTAATATGATAACAACGACTGAAGCACTTACCTCTATTTTTGAGGATTACAGAGGGGAAACCGGGGAAGATTCAACAATAGAGCACGTTATGACCGATACGAGATCCCCGCAGAAGCAGAGCCTGTTCATTCCGATAGCCGGAGAAAATTTTGATGCTCATTCTTTTTTGAATAAAGCTGTCGAAAACGGCGCGGTGGCGACACTGTGGGAGAAAGAGAAAGAACTTCCGGAAGATGTGCCGGAAAACTTTCCCGTTTTCTTTGTCGAGGATACTGTAAAAGCGATGCAGACTCTTGCGCAAAACTATATCAAGAACGTCGGACCTGCCGTTGTGGCTGTTACAGGGTCGAACGGCAAAACGACCACTAAGGATATTGCCGCTTCTGTACTTGCCCAGAAGTTCAAAACCCATCATACGGAAGGGAATCTGAATAACCATATCGGAGTTCCGCTCACGATTTTTTCCATGCCTGAGGATACCGAAGTCGCTGTAATCGAGATGGGGATGAACAATGCTGGAGAGATCGAAGTGCTGAGCAATATCGCCCGCCCTGATTACGCGATTATCACCAATATCGGGGAGTCTCATATTGAGCAGCTCGGCAGCAGGCAAAATATCGCAGGAGCAAAAATGGAAATTACAAAAGGTTTCCATGAGGGCAGCAGTCTTATTTTTGATGGAGATGAACCTTTACTTCGAGGAGTGGAAGGGACCGCCTGCGGATTCAGAGATCACGTCGATCAGAGGGCGAAAGGTATCTTCCTGCATGACGAAGGAAGCCGTTTCGAGGTGAATGGGGAGCAATACGAAGTACCTTTAGTAGGGAAGCACAATGTTAAAAACGCTTTGTATGTAGTGACACTTGCGCAGAAACTGGGAATGGACAGGGAAGAAATCCAGCTCGGTTTGAGACGGTTATCCATGACCGGCATGCGGCTTGAGAAACTTACGGGGTTGAACGGTGCCCACGTCTTCAATGACACTTACAACGCTTCTCCTACATCTATGAAGGCTGTAATCGAATTTGTACGGATGTACAATACGAAAAAACATAAAATTCTGGTGCTCGGTGATATGTTCGAGCTCGGTATGCATTCCAATGAACTACACGCTCAGGTGGCCGAGGCGATCAATCCTCAGATCAATGCAGTATTTACAATTGGCGGAGACTCGAAAGCCATCAGCGATAAAGTAGCGGGCAAGTTTTCATCCATTACAACCCGGCATTTCAAAGACCCGGAACTTCTTGCCGGGCAACTGAAAGAATTGATGACTGAAGACAGTATCGTACTCATTAAAGCTTCCAGGGGGATGAAACTGGAACGGATTGTGCAATCCATAACAAATGAGTAGTGCCGGTCGTGAAGGTTTAAGGAGGATATTCAGAAAATGAACGATTTATTATTATTGATGACAGCCGGAATAGCTTTTTTAATTACAGTAGCCCTTTTTCCGGTCGTCATCCCTTTTTTAAGAAGATTGAAATTCGGCCAGGAAATACGGGAAGAAGGCCCTTCTTCCCATCAGAAAAAAAGCGGCACACCGACCATGGGAGGAGTCATGGTACTGTTTGCAGTCGCAATCACGACTCTGCTGTTTCTTCCGTTCATACTCGGAGACGGGATAGGGAGGAAAACGGCCCTTCTTTTAATTGTTCTCCTGGGGTACGGACTTATAGGTTTTCTCGATGATTACATTAAAGTGGCTCTGAAAAGAAACCTGGGACTGACTTCAAAACAGAAAATGCTTATGCAGTTGGTAATTGCTGCAGTAGTTTATATTATTCTGCTGACGGGGGATTTCAGTACGACAATCAGCATCCCTGCGACCGATCTGTCTGTCGATTTGGGGGCAGGATATGGCATTCTGCTTCTCCTGATGCTCGTCGGGGGCTCCAATGCTGTTAATTTGACTGACGGACTTGATGGACTGCTCGCAGGTACAGCATCTATCGCTTTTGGTGCTTTTGCCATTTTAGCGTGGACAGTTGCCGGGGACGTGGAAACTGCTCTGTTCTCCATTTCCATTGTAGGGGCGCTTCTTGGCTTCCTTGTATTTAACGCTCACCCCGCAAAAGTTTTTATGGGGGACACGGGGTCTCTTGCTCTCGGAGCTGCGATAGCTATGATCGCCATAATTTTGAAAATGGAACTTCTGCTCGTTATTGTCGGAGGTGTGTTTGTACTGGAGACCCTGTCTGTAATTATCCAGGTAGCTTCTTTCAAACTTACCGGTAAAAGAGTGTTCAGGATGAGCCCTCTTCATCACCATTACGAACTGAAAGGCTGGTCAGAGTGGAAGGTAGTCACTGCTTTCTGGATAGCCGGATTGCTTTTTGCTGCTCTCGGATTATCGATGGAGGTGATGGCAGGATGAAACACTTAAAAGGTTTTCCTTATAAAAAAGCTTTGGTGTTAGGTCTTGCCAAAAGCGGTTTTGCAGCTGCAGACCTTCTGCATACCAGTGGAATTGACGTGAAAGTCAATGACCTGAACGCGGATTCCACAGGGGAACAGGCTGTGAAACTTGCAGATGCAGGCATCCCGTTAATTACAGGAAGCCATCCTTTCGAACTCCTTGAGGATAGAGAGGTTGTCATAAAAAATCCGGGCATACCATATGAAAATGAAATGATCATGGAAGCTTTAAGGCGGAATATTCCTGTTATTACGGAAGTGGAACTGGTAACTTATCTGCATGACGGTCCCATTATAGGCATTACGGGATCGAATGGTAAAACGACCACCACTACTCTTGTCCACCGCATGCTTGAAGAAGACAGAAGAAACGTGCGCGTCGCCGGGAATATCGGGGAGGTAGCGTGTGAGGTGGCACGAAGGACAGGGCCGGAGGACACGATGGTTATTGAGCTTTCGTCTTTCCAGCTTCTCGGTATCGACAAATTACGTCTCCATACAGCTGTGTGGCTTAATATTTTCGACAGCCACCTGGATTATCATAAAACAAGAGACAACTACATCGAAGCCAAGTCGAGGATCATGAAAAATCAATTGGAAGAGGATTCCTTTATATTCAACAACGACGACAGCATCGTTTCCACTTTCCGTGAAAAATCTGTGGCTGCAGCGGTGCCTTTTACGCTGGAGGAGAACGGTCGTGGAGCGAGTGCCGATGAGAACCACGTATATTTTGACGGGGAGATCGTCGCAGACCGAAAGAAAATCGTGCTCGTCGGGGAACATAACCTGCAGAATTGTCTGGCTGCCGTTGCAGCCTGTAAGAGCGCAGGGGTTACCAATGAGGCTATTCAGGCAGTTCTTTACAGCTTTCAGGGGGTGGAACATCGCCTGCAGTACGTAGAGGAAAAAAAGGAGCGCTATTTCTATAACGACTCCAAGGCTACAAATATCCGGGCTACGCGTTATGCGCTTGAAGCGTTTGAAAACCCTGTTATATTACTGGCCGGAGGACTGGATCGCGGAAACTCTTTTGACGGACTCGCCCCTTACCTTAAAAACGTGAAACACTTAGTTGTGTTCGGGGAAACAAGTGCCAAACTTGCAGAAGTGGCCGGGCAGCTGGACATCCCCTGCACTCCGGTGGATTCCATGGAAGAAGCTGTGGCCAGAGCATACCGGAATTCAAAAGAGAACGATGTCATTCTGCTCTCCCCGGCGTGTGCAAGCTGGGATCAGTATCGTACCTTTGAGGAACGGGGTAATAAATTTGTAGAAGCTGTGGGCAACCTCTGAATATGATATGCAACAGGCCCCACCCCCTCTTCAGGGATTGGGGTTTTGTTGAAGCAGGTCTCTTCCATTTTCGGAACCTTCTGCCCCCGGATTTTTAAACGGCTTGGCCGAAAGAAGAACCGGACTGAAACAATAGTCTAATTTTTTTGATTTTCCTTCAATTATCGACTACGTAGAAGCTTTTATGTGTGATACAATAAAAGGGATTGCAACTGTACCGTTCAGGCGTTATACCTGCACGTACATAAGGAGAGCCTGAGATGAAGAAAGAAAAGAATGTCGTTTCAATTGAAGAGCGCATGCCTCAGTTGAAAGAACGAAGAAAAAAGAAAGCTGCCCGCCAGCTGATTTTTTACCTGATTCTCCTCTCTCTGCTGATAGGGATTGTAATATATCTTCAATCTCCACTTAGTCACGTAAGGTATGTAGAAGTAAAAGGAGATGAAGACCTGACTAAGAGTGAAGTCAAAGAAGTTAGTGGTATAACCGGGACGAGTAATTTATGGGGAATAGACCCGAAAGCTGTTTCCGATAAAATAAAAGGGCTTCCGGAGGTCAGCAGTACGGAAGTTAGACGCACCCTGACCGGAGGTATTGAAATTTCACTGGATGAGAAACATAGAATTGCCTACGTTAAGGTGGAGGAACAGTTTGCTCCGATCCTTGAGGACGGAACGATACTCGGGGACGCCCTCGTCGAAAATCCGGGCGGAGACGCTCCTATCTTCTACGGCTTCCCGGATAATAAACATTTAACGAAATTGGCTAAAGAACTGAATTCCTTACCCGCCAGCGTTTCGAACTTGATTTCCGAAATCCACTGGATGGACGAAGACGAACGGGACAGAGTACGGTTGTACATGAGTGACGGGTACACGGTAATAGCATCCGTCCGGCAATTTTCCGAAAAGATGCCCAGTTATCCTTCCATCGTTTCCCAATTGGATCCGGATGCGGAAGGGGTTATCCATGTAGGTGTAGGGACGTACTTTGAGTCATACGCCGGTGGTGACAAAGAACAACTGGAAACGGAAGAGGAGCAGGGAAATATCCCGTCAGAAGAAAGTCCGCAGGAGCGGGAGGAAGAAGGCTGACGTTCTGCCGAAGTTGTAAACCAGTGAAAGACCGGATGTGGCTTTATATTGAGACAGTGAACACACCGGGCAGTTGAACAAAAACAGTATTCAAAAAGAAATTATTCATTACAGTTGATTAAATCAACCGGTTCTGAAAAATGTTATCCTTATACTGGATGGAATATTTTTTATGGTCGTTTACAGGAGGTGCGCCAGATTGAATAATGAAAAAGAAATACTCGTGAGCCTGGATGTAGGCACGAGCGAGATAAAAGCAATAATCGGGGAGGTAGCCAATGATTCCCTGAACGTAATAGGGGTAGGAACGGCTCCTTCTCTCGGAATGAAAAAAGGTGCCATTGTAGATATTGACAAGACTGTCCAGTCTATCCATTCTGCAGTGGATCAGGCCGAACGTATGGTGGATATGAAAATCGACCGCGTAGTCGTAGGAGTGAATGGCAACCACGTACAGTTGCAAAACTGTCATGGGGTCGTCGCCGTGTCGAGTGAAGATCGTGAAATCGAAGATGAAGATATCGCCAGGGTTATAGATGCGGCACAAGTCGTCTCGGTCCCGCCGGAAAGAGAAATCATAGATGTAATCCCGAAAGAATTCATCGTGGATGGACAGGATGAAATAACGGATCCACGGGGAATGATAGGCGTCCGGCTCGAGATGGAAGGAACGATCATCACATGTACTAAAACAGTGTTGCATAATACATTGCGCTGCGTGGAAAGAGCCGGGCTCGAGGTGATTGATGTATGTCTCCAGCCTCTGGCAACAGGCACTGCTGCACTGTCGGAGGATGAGAAACACCTCGGGATAGCGCTTATGGATGTAGGAGGAGGATCTACGACCATCTCGGTGTTCAAAGAAGGACACCTCGTCGGCACAGCTATGATCCCCGTGGGAGGCGACAATATTACTAAGGATTTGTCAGTAGGCCTGCGGACCTCCACAGAAGAAGCTGAAAGTATCAAAGTGGAACATGGCCATGCGTTTTATGAGGATGCGAACGAACAGGAGACATTTTCAGTAAACATTATCGGAAGCAACCAGCAGGAAACTTACAATCAGGTAGATATCTCT
This sequence comes from Salimicrobium salexigens, assembly GCF_900156705.1. Lineage (NCBI taxonomy): Bacteria > Bacillati > Bacillota > Bacilli > Caryophanales > Bacillaceae > Salimicrobium > Salimicrobium salexigens. Next base: position 40,454 of record NZ_FTOK01000003.1, read on the forward strand.
GATATGATTGAAGCCAGAATGGAAGAAGTGTATGTTATGGTGGCAAAAGAATTACAGCGCATGGGAGTCCAGGATCTTCCGGGCGGTTTCGTGCTTACAGGAGGATCTATGAACATGCCGGGAGTTCTCGAGCTGGCTCAGGACGTTTTCAGTGCAAATTTAAGACTTGCAGTTCCTGATTACCTGGGCGTACGTGACCCTAAATATACGAGTGGGGTCGGTACCTTGCAATTTGCTTACCGCAATGCGAAAATACAAGGGAAAGATATCTTCCCGAGTGTGCAGAATATAGGGGAACCTGCTAAAACTGCACCGAAACAGCCGAAAGCTCAAAAACCAAAACAGAAATCCCAAACACAAAAGCAACAATCATCAAAAGAAAAAGAAGAAACAGGTTTTTCAAAATTTATTAAAGCATTTTTTGATTAAAATAAAAGAATGTGATAAGTCGGTTAGGAGGAACGAATGATGTTAGATTTTGATACGAGCATGGATCAGTTAGCAACCATTAAAGTCATTGGAGTTGGGGGCGGTGGTTCAAACGCTGTCAACCGTATGATAGAACATGGGGTTCAGGGTGTTGAGTTCATCGCAGTAAACACGGATGCTCAGGCTCTGAATATGTCGAAAGCAGAAGTGAAAATGCAGATAGGCAACAAGTTGACCCGAGGTCTTGGCGCAGGAGCAAACCCTGAAGTAGGAAGAAAAGCAGCAGAAGAAAGCAAGGAACAGCTCGAAGAAGCGCTTCAGGGGGCTGACATGGTGTTCGTTACCGCCGGAATGGGCGGAGGAACAGGCACCGGAGCAGCACCAGTCATTGCTCAGGTGGCTAAAGAAGTCGGAGCTCTTACCGTCGGTGTCGTGACGAGACCGTTCAGTTTCGAAGGAAGAAAACGTTCGACGCAGGCAACCGGAGGAATCGACAGTTTCAAAGGGAGTGTTGATACACTTATCGTCATTCCGAACGACAGATTGCTTGAAATCGTAGACAAGAATACCCCTATGCTTGAAGCGTTCCGTGAAGCAGATAACGTACTTCGTCAGGGTGTGCAGGGTATTTCGGATCTCATTGCGGTACCTGGACTGATTAACGTCGACTTTGCTGATGTGAAAACGATCATGGTGGACAAAGGGTCCGCGTTAATGGGGATTGGTATTGCTACTGGAGAAGACAGAGCTGCAGAAGCAGCCAAAAAAGCTATTTCCTCTCCACTTCTGGAAACTTCCATCGATGGTGCCCACGGGGTACTGATGAACATCAGCGGAGGTACGAACCTCAGCCTGTATGAAGTTCAGGAAGCAGCAGATATCGTTACTTCTGCAGCTGATCAGGAAGTTAACGTCATCTTCGGATCTGTGATTAACGAAAATCTTAAAGATGAAATCGTAGTTACAGTAATTGCTACCGGTTTTGATGAAGCTCAAATGAAAGAAGGGCAGAACAAGCCGAGACAGCGCAACATCAATCAGCAGCAGACATCATCCGAGCCCCGTCATAGAGAGGAATCTCCGAGACGTGAGACGAGAGAACCTCAAAATGAAGAGCAGCCGTCTCAGGAAGAAGATACACTGGATATACCAACCTTCCTTCGTAACAGAAACAGAAGAAGATAATTAATCCTGACTTCCGTCCCTCTAAGGGCGGAAGTTTTTTCTTATTATCGGAAAAAGCGCGCAGCGTGACCGATTGCCGGTGTGTTTGTAAACCTTTAGGAATATGACATGTATTTAAGTGAAATAGGGAATAAGTTATAGAGTAATATATGAAGCTGCCTTTTGGCTTTCAGTGAGGATAAATTGGTATATCATTCTTCACAGGCTACAGAATCCTGTAGGGAATATTGGCGTTGGTAAAGCATACGTGGCTAACATGTGGTAAAATGGGAATCAATAGAGGTGTTGCGTTATGTTTGTTTCGTCATCAGAGAAATTACTGACATTCAACTGGAAGAGCCCGGAAGTGTCTGCCGGGTTCACAAAACGTAAAGGCGGGTACTCTCCCTACCCCGAGGGATCGTTGAATCTTGGTCTGCATATTGGTGATGACCCGGAACGCGTGGTCAAAAACCGGGAAGTAGTAGCGGAAGAGATAGAGGTACCTTTGGAAAGATGGGTTTTTCCAGAGCAGGTACATGGTACGAAAGTACAGACGGTGACCGCAGAGGACCGGGGAAAAGGTGTAAAAGATCTGGAATCAGCTGTGCAGGGAGCAGACGGGTTGATTACGAAAAGTGAAAACACACTTCTCGCCGGTTTTTACGCCGACTGTGTTCCGCTTTATTTCAGCGATAAACAGACCGGCTGGATAGGACTTGCTCATGCCGGCTGGAAAGGGACAGTGAATCACATGGCGGGAGAAATGATTGAAGCCCTGGTTACGGAAGGGGCGGAAAGGGAATCGATCGAGATGGTGATCGGCCCTTGTATCTCCAAAAGTAACTATATCGTGGATAATAATGTGGCTCAACAATTCTCGGAGAAATACAGAAATGACGTACTTCAGCTTGTAGATACGAATACATGGAAATTAGATCTTAAGCGGATGAACAGATTAATCGCTTTAGAGCATGGTCTTGGCGAAGATAGAGTGTACAGCACTGATCATTGTACATATTCAGATGAGGAGCTGTTTTTTTCACATCGCCGGGACCGGGGCAATACAGGGAGAATGCTCGGGTATATTGTCAAGTCTCGCTGTTGAAAGGAGCAATGACAGTGAACGTAAAAGAAAATGCAGCTATTATTGAAGATTCTATTGAACGGGCCTGTTCTAAAGTTGAACGGAATCCGGACGAAGTGACAACGATAGCAGTAACAAAGTACGTAAGCACAGAAAGAGCCAAAGAGGCTATTGAAGCGGGAATTGTAAATCTTGGAGAGAACCGGAAAGAAGGTTTTCTTGAAAAGTATTCCCAGATCAAAGACGAGGCCAAGTGGCACTTTATCGGATCGCTTCAGTCGAAGAAAGTGAAAGATGTGATAGGACAGATAGACGTCCTCCATTCTCTGGATCGCAAGTCTTTAGCTAAAGAAATCGATAAACGGGCAGAGACTGCTGTGTTCTGTTTCGTTCAGGTGAATATAAGCGGAGAGGATTCGAAGCACGGGTTGGAAGCGGAAAATGTTCTTCCATTTATACAAATGCTTGAGGATTATCCGAAAGTGAGAGTGATCGGGCTCATGACCATGGCCCCTCATGTAGAAGATGAAGAAAAACTGCGTGCAACATTCAGACAGTTACGCGCCCTCCGGGATAAGGTGAGGAATGAGAATATGGCGCACGCTCCCTGTGAGTATCTTTCCATGGGTATGAGTAACGATTATACTATTGCAATCGAAGAAGGGGCCACCCACATACGGATCGGTACAAGTCTTGTAGGCAACGAAACTTATGGAGGTGAGTGATCATGAGTATGAAGAATAGATTCAAATCTTTTTTCACACTGGATGAAGATTATGAATACGTCGAAGAAGACGCTTATGAAGAAAACGAAACCGGGCAGCCGGAGGAGAATAGCAGAAGTAATAAACAGCAGAACGTCGTTAGTTTGAAAAGTGCCCAGCGATCTTCTAAAATGGTTTTACATGAACCGAGAAATTATAGTGAAGCGCAGGATATTGCGGATGAACTCGTAAGTCATCGCGCAGTGGTCATAAATCTCCAGCGGGTGGAGCGGGACCAGGCGAAACGGATAGTGGACTTTTTGAGCGGAACAGTTTACGCTATTGGAGGAGATATTCAGAAGCTTGGATCTCAGACATTCCTATGTGTGCCGGAAAACGTTGAAATTTCAGGTTCCATCTCCGAAATAATGCAGAACGAGGACGAATTTAACAGAAGGTGGTAATGCTTTGTGGGTTTGATATTTTCTCTTTTAACACGTGCGATTGATATATACGTCTTGTTATTGTTTATCTACATTTTGATGTCCTGGTTCCCGGGAGCAAGAGACTCCAGTTTCGGGCAGGGACTGGCCAGAGTGACGGAACCATTTCTGGAGCAATTCCGCAGATTTATCCCGCCACTCGGTATGATTGATATTTCTCCGATAGTTGCGATTTTAACTTTGAATTTCGCCTCAAGAGGGATTCAGCAGTTATATATCATGTTAGTGGTCGCATAAGAAAGAACAGAAGCTGAAGTTTCTGTTCTTTTTTCTTTATTGGTTAATGTCTTGTGCCTCGTTTTGACGGGGCGTAAGGGAAAAGGAGGACACTATGGAAATATACCAGCACTTCAGAAAAGAAGAAAGACCATTCATCGATCAGGTGGAAGCCTGGCGGAAAAACGTCGAAATGAGGTTTCAGCGAAAACTCACGGATTTTCTCAACCCGAGAGAACGGCAAATTGCCACCTCCCTGTTACGTAATACGGACCTTCAGGTGGAATTTTCCGGAGAAGATGATGAAGAAAGACGCCGCATGATTATAGCTCCGGAATACGAGGCGATTGAAGAGGAGAATTTTCAGCTGACACTTCTGGAAGCCTCTTACCCGGCGAAATTTGTAAGCCTGGAACACAGGGATGTATTAGGGGCATTCATGTCTCTCGGTATCAAGCGTGAAAAGCTTGGAGATCTCATAGTCAAAGACGGCCTTATACATATTATCGCAGCCGCCGAAATCAGTGATTTTATTAAGATGCAGCTGCAGCAGATTAATAAAGCTTCGGTGACGTGGAAGGAAATAGAGATGGGTTCGCGGATGACATCGGAAGAAGAGTGGAAAGAATCATCTGCTACGGTGTCGTCGCTTAGGATAGACGTCGTACTGAAAGAGATTTACAATATGCCGCGGAAAAAATCGGTAATGTATATTAAGGGAGGTCAGGTGAAAGTCAACTTCCGCACGGTGGATGACCCCTCTTTTCTGCTTGAAGAAGGGGATCTTATCTCCTTAAGGGGAAAAGGGAGGAGCGAACTGACTGAAGTGATGGGACAGACGAAGAAAGATAAATGGCGCATTACTTTTTCGGTGTTGTCCTGATCACTATTTCGTGATGGCTCTCCTCTGGCATAGAGCGCTGCTCTATACATAACTATTGGCTTCCCGTAGATAAATGATATAATAATAAGGACTCGCAGGGGATGGAGGATTTGAATGTTTCGGTTTTATGGACTTTCATTATTGATAATTGCAATAGATCAAATCAGCAAATGGCTGGTAACTAAATATATGGAAATAGGAGAGAGAATACCCGTCATAGATTCCTTTCTTCTGCTTACCTCTCACAGGAACCAGGGGGCCGCATGGGGGATATTACAGGGCCAGATGCTTTTCTTTTATATTATTACAGTTCTGATTGTGGGATTTCTGATCTACTACATGCAGACGCAGGGAAAAAACAGTAGATGGAGTGCTGTGGCTATAGCTCTTCTACTTGCAGGAGCAATAGGGAATTTCATCGATCGCCTGTTCAGAAAAGAAGTAGTGGATTTCGTAGATGTGTACATCGGCAGTTACAATTACCCGATTTTTAACGTTGCTGATGCTTCTTTGACCATCGGCGTTATACTATTCCTTATAGCGACATTTATCGAAGACAAGAGACAAAAGGAGACAGAACAGCCATGAATGAACAATTAAATGTGGAAGCGGCGGATGCTTCTAAGAGAATAGATAAGTGGCTCAGTGATCATCTTGAAGATGTATCGCGTGCTCAGGTTCAGCAGTGGATAAGGGAACACCACGTCTCTGTGAATGAACGACACGTGAAAAGCAATTATAAAATACAGGAAGGAGATCTTGTAGCATGGTCAGTGCCGGAAGTGAAACCGGCTACCATTGAAAAAGAAGATATCCCTCTTACTATTGTTTACGAAGATGAAGACGTGCTTGTAGTTAACAAGCCGGTCGGGATGGTGGTTCATCCTTCAGCCGGCCATTACAGCGGAACGCTGGTAAACGGCCTTTTATACCATTGTGACGATCTTTCCGGTATTAACGGAGTGGAGCGGCCGGGTATTGTACACCGAATTGATAAAGATACGAGCGGTTTACTGATGGTAGCCAAGCACGATAAGGCTCATCAGCATTTAGCAGATCAGCTGCAGGAAAAAACCGTGGAAAGGGAGTATGAAGCGATTGCTCACGGGGTTATCGCCCACGATCACGGTACGATCGATGCTCCCATCGGCCGTGACCCTAAAGAACGTCAGCGCATGGCCGTGACGGAGGAGGGGAAAGATGCAGTAACTCATTTTACCGTGGAACGTCGTTTTGAAGAGTTCACGCATCTTACCTGTAAACTGGAAACGGGACGGACCCATCAGATTCGGGCACACATGAGATATATTGAACATCCGCTGGCAGGGGATCACAAATATGGACCCAGGAAAACGCTCGCCCTTCCAGGTCAGGCTCTGCATGCCAAAACACTTTCCTTCACTCACCCGGTAAGCGGGGAAAGAATGAAGTTTACTGCTCCTGCACCCGAACACTTCCAAAAAGTTCTGCGTGAACTGGAAGAAACGAGTTGACAAAAACCCGGGCTTTTGTAATAATAGTCAACAAGTTAATAAGAGACCTTTAACGACAGTCCCGTGAGGCTGAGAAGGAACCGGATTTTTGACCTTTTCTGCCCACGTGTGCAGAAAAGGTTTTTTTGTAGGAGGATGCAATATGAATAAAAAGGCGACTGTACTCGATGATGCAGCGATCAGGCGGACCCTTACAAGACTTTCGCATGAAATCGTGGAGAAAAATAAAGGCATCGAAGACCTTGTGCTTATCGGGGTGAAGACACGGGGAGTTCCTCTTGCCACGAGAATTAAAAGTAAAATCGAAGATATTGAAGGAGCGTCCCTTCCTCAGGGAGAGCTTGACATCACCCTGTACCGCGATGATCTGAAGGAAGTGACAGACAATCATGAACCGGAACTGAAGGATTCTAAACTTCCGGTCGATATCAGCGATAAGAAAGTAATACTCGTAGACGATGTCCTTTATACAGGTCGGACAGTGCGTGCCGCAATGGACGCGCTCGTGGACCTCGGACGGCCCTCCTCCATTCAGCTGGCAGTGCTCGTGGATCGGGGTCATAGAGAATTACCGATACGAGCAGATTACGTCGGTAAAAATATCCCGACTTCTAAGGAAGAAGTAGTGACTGTACGTCTCGAGGAGACCGATCAGCAGGAGGAAGTAGTCATTTACGAAAAATGAATAAAGATACCTTTAATGAATGTCCCGAGAGGCTTCAAAGGTAAGGAGTAAGGCACGGGTATACCTATGTACCGATGCTGTGATCTCTTTGCTTATTGAAGCAAAGAGATTTTTTTATGCACAAAAAGAGGAGGAATTCGAATGAATGACAGAGAGATTGTATACGACGTTGAAGAGAAGCCGGCTCCGGCGAAATGGCTCGCCCTGAGCCTTCAGCATCTGTTTGCCATGTTCGGAGCTACGATACTGGTTCCTTTTCTGACCGGCCTATCTCCCTCAGTAGCTCTCGTAGCCAGTGGAACAGGAACGCTTGCTTATCTCCTGATAACACGGGGGAAAGTTCCGGCATACTTAGGATCAAGTTTTGCTTTTATTTATCCGATTACCCAGATCTCCGAATCTTCCGGAGTCGCGGGAGCCATGGTCGGCAGCTTTCTTGCGGGGCTTGTGTACGGTGCTGCCTCCCTGCTCATCATGATTTTCGGTGTAAAGTGGCTTACTAAACTGCTTCCGCCGGTCGTAGTGGGACCGGTCATTATGGTGATCGGCCTCGGGCTTGCTTCCACTGCTGTAGACATGGCTATGTACGAACCGGGAAGCGACAAGGTTTACAGTACTATCCACATCACCACCGCTCTCGTCACACTCGGAGCTACAATTATAGCCATGGTATTCCTGCGGGGGATATTCCGCCTTATACCGATCTTAATCGGAATTACGACCGGCTATACTTTTGCACTGGTGAACGGAGTGGTAGACACATCAGGAATTCAGACGGAGTGGGAAAACTGGACCGGTGCCGAGTCATTTACGGGCTTTCTGCAGGCTTTCTTCCGGACGCCGGACTTCCTCCTTCCCTTTATCGATTATTCACCTTTCAGTGTTCTCAGTCTGGATATCGCCATGGTTATGATGCCTTTTGCTCTCGTTACGCTCGCGGAACATACGGGTGACCAAATGGTGTTATCAAAAGTGACGGGCAGGAATTTTCTGAAGAACCCCGGACTCGATAAAACGATTCTCGGTGACGGAGCGGCGACAATGATTGCGAGCATGCTCGGGGGACCGCCGAACACAACCTATGGTGAGAATATAGGAGTGCTGGCTGTAACAAGGGTTTTCAGCGTATTCGTAATAGGACTTGCAGCGGTTATGGCCATTGTATTCGGGTGGATAGGAATGGTCACGGTTCTGATAAGTTCGATACCCCAGGCAGTCATGGGCGGTGTCAGCATTCTTTTGTTCGGAGTCATAGCGGCGAGCGGGCTTCGTATGATGATCGACCATAACGTAAACCTCGGGGATAACCGGAATCTGGTGATCACGTCTGTCATTCTCGTAATCGGGGTGGGTGGTGCTTTCATCCGGCTGTCTCCACAGGTAGAGCTCGGAGGGATGGCACTTGCGGCTTTGACGGGAATAGTGCTTAACCTCATTATTCCTCAGTCGGAAGAAGAGAAGCAGCAGAAATCAGTGTTCGAAAAGGATGAAGAAATAGCATAGGAGGGGTTCCATGAATCACTTATTAACTATGGATCAATTAAGTAACAAAATGATTTATTCACTTCTTGAAAACGCCGGACGCATGAAAAAAGGCGAGCAGAAAACGTGGAAAGGAAGGTTTGCAGCGAATCTTTTCCTTGAACCGAGCACGAGAACCAGACAAAGCTTTCACGTCGCAGAGAGGCGGATGCAGATGGAAGTGCTGGAAATGGAAGCGGAGCAGTCGAGCCTTCTCAAAGGTGAATCGCTGTATGATTCAGTCCGTACTCTGGAGGCGATAGGAACCGATATTCTGGTTATCAGGCAGTCCGAGCGCGATTCTCTTCAGGAACTTTCAGAATGTAAAGGAATCTCGATTATTAACGCAGGGGACGGTACGGGTGAACACCCGACGCAAAGTCTGCTGGATCTGTTCACTATTTATGAAGAGTTCGGCTGTTTTAAAGGTGTGACAGTCACTATTGCGGGTGATATCAAACACAGCAGAGTAGCGAGGTCGAACGCATACGCTCTGAAGCAGCTTGGGGCAGAGGTTCAATTTTCTTCTCCCGACGAATGGAAGGAACCGGGGAAGACGTACGTAACAATGGATGAGGCCGTCGCCTCGAGCGATGTTCTTATGCTGCTCAGAATACAGAAGGAGCGCCACGACTCGGAAGGGGATATCCCCGCCTATCTTACGGATTACGGGTTGACGAAAGAAAGAGAAAGGCGGATGAAGAATCACTCCATCATTCTCCATCCTGCTCCTGTTAATCGTGGTGTTGAAATCGATTCTGCTCTAGTGGAGTGTCAAAGATCACGTATATTTACGCAAATGAACAATGGGGTCTACATGAGAATGGCTATAATAGACGAATTAATGGGGGGGAAGCACAATGAAAATAACAAATGCGTTCCGATGGAAAGAGAACTCTTTGCAACCATGTGAAATCCGTGTAAAAGACGGAATGATTGCAGAGATTAAAAATCAAATGGGAGAGGTTAGCGGGGAAGAGGTTTTTGATGCCAGGGGTACCCTTGTCGCACCCGGCTTCACTGATGTACACATCCACTTAAGAGAGCCCGGAGCGGAATATAAAGAAACGATCGCCTCCGGTACGGGAGCTGCTCTCAAAGGAGGGTTTACAACCGTCTGCCCGATGCCGAATACCTCTCCAGTGCCCGATACGAAAGAAAATCTGAAAAATCTCATGAGTAGAATAAAAAATGATGCAGTAGTGGAAGTGTTGCCTTACGCCTCCATTTCTCTTGGGCAGAAAGGAGAAAGTCTCACTGACATGAAAGCTTTGAAAGAAGCCGGAGCATTTGCATTCACCGATGACGGAGTGGGGGTTCAGGAGGCTTCGTTCATGAAAAAAGCGATGCAGAATGCTGCTGTTCTCGGGATGTCGATCGTCGCTCACTGTGAAGATAATGGGCTTGCAGGTTCCGGAGTCGTACACGAAGGCGGGGTGTCCGAACGACTGGAGCTGCCGGGGATCCCGTCGAGTGCAGAATCTGTTCACATAGCAAGAGATGCCATTCTTGCCGGTGAAACCGGATGTCACTACCACGTCTGTCACGTATCATCAGCGTCCTCGATCAGAGTGATACGGGAAGCGAAAAATGCAGGGATCAACATTACAGCTGAAGTTACACCGCATCATCTGCTTCTCAATGAAAGTGATATACATAAAGATGACGCCATGTACAAAATGAATCCTCCCTTACGTTCCGAGGAAGATCGTCAGGCGCTTATCCAGGGTCTGGAAGAAGGAACTATTGATTTTATAGCTACCGATCATGCTCCTCATTCCGAGGATGAAAAACAGCAGAGCATGAGGAAGGCCCCCTTCGGAATAACCGGACTTGAAACGGCCTTCCCTCTGCTGTACACCTCTTTTGTCAGAAACGGCAATTGGACGACCGGGCAGCTTATAGAATGGCTGACGGCAAAACCGAGAAAAGTCTTTTCAATGAGTCAGAGAACTTTGGAACCTGGACAGCCTGCAACGCTCACATTCGTTGACCTGTATACGGAAGAGGAAATCGACAGACATCGGTTCCTGTCCAAAGGAAAAAATACCCCGTTCCACGGGGCGAAAGTGAGCGGTATTCCAAAATGCACAATGATAGAAGGGCACATCGCCTGGGAAGGGTGGAATAAATGATGAAGCGACTCGTTCTTGAAGATGGCACGGTGTTCAGCGGCAACGGATTCGGAAGCGAAAAGGATGTAATAGGAGAAATCGTCTTTCAGACCGGTATGACCGGTTATCAGGAAGTAATGTCCGATCCTTCGTATTACGGACAGATAATAACTTTTACATATCCATCGATTGGAAACTATGGAGTGAACCGGGATGATTTTGAAACTATCTTTCCATCTTTATCGGGAGTGGTGGTTAAGGAACATTGTGAATACCCGTCTAATTTCAGGAATGAAGAGACGCTGGATTCTTTTCTGAAAGCAAGAGGGATACCCGGAATCAGCGGAATCGATACGAGAGAGCTCACAAAAATCATAAGAGAAACCGGGACGATGAAGGCAGTAATCACAAGCAGTGAGAGGAATGTACGGGAAGTACTGGAAGAGATGAGGGAGTATGAGCTTCCGACGGATCAGGTGGCGAGCGTCTCGACTGATAAACCTTACGTCATCCCTCATCGGGGAGAAAGGATTGTAGTCGTCGATTACGGTATGAAAAATGGTCTGCTGCGAGCCTTTACAGAGAGAGGTTGTCACATTACGGTAGTGCCTTATAATACTTCTGCTGAAGAAATAATGAGGCAGAAACCGGATGGAGTGTTTCTTTCAAATGGTCCCGGAAATCCTGCGCACATACCGGAGGCGACAGAGACAGTAAGAAAGCTGATCGGCAAGGTGCCTGTCTTCGGTGTCTGTATGGGGCATCAGGTTATTGCCAGAGCTTGTGGAGCAAGGACGGAAAAACTTCCTTTCGGCCATCGCGGGGTAAACCAGCCTGTATTTGACAAAGTCAACGACCGTACCTATATGACGTCCCAGAATCACGGTTATTCAGTTGATTATAATTCAATTATGTCAACTGAATTGAAAATCACTCAGTACTCTCTGAATGATGATACGGTGGAAGCTTTGGAACATGCGAGATATCCTGTGTTTTCCGTTCAGTACCATCCCGAGAGTACCCCGGGTCCTGAAGACACCGGCCACTTATTTGATCGATTTTTAAGTATCGTACGTAATTGGAAGGAGGAGACGTATGTCCGAACATAAGAATATAAAAAAAATCCTCGTTATAGGCTCCGGACCTATTATTATAGGTCAGGCTGCAGAATTCGATTATTCAGGCACTCAGGCCTGCCAGTCGCTGAAAGAAGAAGGATATGAAGTCATCCTTGCCAATTCCAACCCGGCAACGATCATGACTGATTACACGTTCGCCGACCAGGTTTACATGGAACCCCTGACGGTGGACTTTCTGTCTAAAATCATACGTAAAGAACGTCCCGATGCTCTGCTGCCGACACTTGGAGGGCAGACCGGGCTGAACCTGGCCGTGGAGCTGGATGAGTCAGGAGTCCTTAAAGAGATGAACGTTGAACTTCTCGGTTCTTCTCTTCAGGCAATCCAGAAAGCGGAAGACAGGGAATTATTCCGGTCTCTTATGAGGGAAATCGGGCAGCCTGTCCCCGAAAGTGATATCGTATCAACGGCAAAAGAGGCTTTAACTTCCGCAGCGCATATCGGTTACCCGGTGATTGTACGTCCGGCTTATACGATGGGGGGAGCCGGAGGAGGCATTTGCAGAAACGAAGAAGAACTCACGGAAGTTGTAAGGAATGGCCTTGATCTTTCGCCGGTGCATCAGTGCCTCATAGAGAAGAACATTGCCGGCTTCAAAGAAATAGAAATGGAAGTGATGCGCGACAAAAAAGATAACTGTATCGTCGTCTGTTCTATGGAAAACGTTGATCCGGTAGGGATCCACACGGGGGATTCGATTGTAGTAGCTCCGACACAGACGCTGAGTGACCGGGATTATCAGATAATGAGGAATGCCTCCACAGAAATTATCCGTTCACTGGGAATCGAGGGGGGATGTAACGTTCAGCTTGCAATGGACCCGGAGAGCTTCGATTACTACGTCATTGAAGTGAACCCAAGGGTCAGCCGCTCCTCCGCTCTCGCATCAAAAGCTACCGGGTACCCGATTGCCAAGATCGCAGCCAAAATCGCCGTAGGTATGAGTCTTGATGAAATCCGTAATCCGGTTACAGGAACGACTACTGCCTGTTTCGAGCCTTCTCTCGACTACGTCGTGTGTAAAATCCCCCGCTGGCCTTTTGACAAATTCGAAGACGGTAACCGTATACTCGGTACACAGATGAAGGCGACCGGTGAGGTGATGGCAATGGGGCGTACATTTGAGGAGGCTTTTCTGAAAGGGGTCCGCTCTCTTGAACAGAATGACGGTGACTTCTATGATCCCGACTTCACCGGTCTCCCGGATGAAAAACTGCTTGAACAGATGCACAGAGCGGATGACAGGCGTCTGTTCATCCTCTCGGAAGCGATGAGAAGAGGAATCGGTCTCGAAGTTATTCACGAAAAAACGAGGATAGACCGTTTTTTTCTCCGGAAAATTGACTCTATTCTTCTTCTGGAGAAAGAGATCGGGGAGAAAGGCTGGAATACCGAACTGATCAGCCGGGCCAAGGAGAAGGGTTTTGCCGACCGTCATCTTGCACGCGTGCTGAAAACCACCGCAGCAGACGTCAGTGAAAAGAGACGTTCAGAAGGTATCACTCCTGTCTACAAGATGGTGGATACGTGTGCAGGGGAATTTGAGTCGGCGACCCCTTACTACTACTCCACTTATGAAACTTTCAACGAATCAGATGTAACAAAGAGAAAGAAAGTTCTTGTTGTCGGGTCCGGACCCATCCGTATCGGCCAGGGCGTGGAGTTCGATTATGCTACGGTCCACTCGGTCCTTGCATTAAAAGAGTTAGGGTATGAAGCGATCATCATCAACAATAACCCTGAAACTGTCTCAACGGATTTCAGTGTGTCCGACAAACTTTACTTTGAACCGCTTACTGTAGAGGATGTCATGAACGTTGTGGATCTCGAACAGCCGGAAGGGGTGATTCTGCAGTTCGGCGGTCAGACTTCGGTGAATCTGGCGGACGGGCTGGAGGAAAGAGGCGTGACGATTCTCGGAACGACCATCGACTCCATCAGGAAGACGGAAGATCGGAGCTCCTTCGAACAATTGCTGAATAATCTCGGGGTAAGTCATCCCGGAGGGGAAAGCGTGGATGAAAAAGAGGATGCCTACCGCGTGGCGCAGGCTGTCGGATATCCGGTACTCGTACGTCCTTCGTATGTCCTTGGGGGCAGGGCTATGGAAATCGTCTATTCGGAGGAGGAGCTGACTCATTACTTATCGAAGTTCGTCTCCAATGGTCATCCGGTATTAATAGATAAATATCTTTCCGGTAAGGAAGTGGAAGTTGACGCGATTACGGACGGGAAAGATGTGGTTATACCGGGTATTATGGAGCACATTGAACGGGCGGGCGTCCATTCGGGTGACTCGATGGCGGTATATCCTCCTCAAAACCTTTCGCAGGGAGTGATCAGACAACTGGAAGAAGCAACGATAAAGATAGCGAAAAACCTGCCTTTAAAAGGACTGATCAATATTCAGTTTGTAGTCCAGGAAGAGAAAGTTTACGTACTCGAAGTCAACCCGCGTGCCAGCCGTACGGTTCCATTCCTGAGCAAAATCACCGGAATACAGATGGCCGGACTGGCTACGAAAGTGATGACGGGTTTGAGACTTACGGACGAAGGCTACTCTACCGGAATCGTGCCTGAAAGAGAAGGCATATATGTAAAGGTACCTGTGTTTTCCTTTGAAAAATTACGAAGTGTCGACACTACCCTCGGGCCCGAAATGAAATCGACGGGAGAAGTGATCGGATACGATAAAGATCTGGAAAGAGCGCTCTACAAAGGTATGCTGGCAGCAGGTATGAAGATTCCGGAACACGGAAGCGTTCTGTTGACCGTAGCGGATAAAGATAAAGAGGAAGTGGAACCGCTCGCAGCCACACTCGTCGATCTGGGTTTTCATTTAATTGCCACGGCCGGAACGGCAAGGTTTTTAAAAGAAAGAAATCTTCCGGTTACAACTGTAGGAAAAGTGGATGAGGACGAAGGCGTCCTGGCAGTTATCCGGGAACAGAAGGTGCAGATGGTGATTAATACGTTGAACAGGAAGAGGAAGGCGCATACGGACGGGTTCCGTATCCGGCGGGAAGCTGTAGAATACGGGAAAGCATGCTTTACAAGCGTGGATACTGCGTCTGCAGCTGTGGATGTATTGAAATCCATGAGCCTTACCTCAAGGCCGTTATCAAATCGAAGGGGGTTGGTAACAAGTGCAGACGTATGATATGAAAGTCGTGAACCATAGAGAAATTGCCGAGTGTACGTACGAAATAACATTACAGACTGATGTTTTTTTCCCTGCGGAGCCCGGTCAGTTTGTGCACATCCTTGTAGATCCTCCCCATCAGCTCAGACGTCCGTTATCACTTGCTTCTTCCTCCGGAAGGGAAATCACCGTGGTCTATAAGACGTTCGGAGAAGGTACACGAACCCTCGCGAACAAAAAGAGGGGGGAGACGGTTAACGTTCTCGGTCCCCTTGGAAACGGGTTCACCCTGCCCGAGCAGAAAAAGGTGATGCTTGTAGGAGGAGGGGTCGGTGTACCCCCGTTACTCTGGCTTGCAAAAGAACTGCATAAGAATGGCAAAAAAGTCAGTGCTGTATTAGGTTTCAAATCTGTAAATCAAGTTTTTTACAGAAGAGAAATGGAGGAGTATGCGGAAGTGACGGTAGTTACAGACGATGGTTCTTCCGGTGAAAAAGGACTGGTTACGAAGTGGCTGGATCCGGAAGCTGATGTTTATTATGCGTGCGGACCGAACCCCATGCTGAAAGCTCTGGAAGCACAACTTGCCATCCCCGGCTATAATTCCATGGAAGAGAGGATGGGCTGTGCTATCGGGGCCTGCTTCGCCTGTACTGTCGAAACCACGGATGGCGGTTACGTCAACGTATGTAAGGACGGGCCTGTTTTTCCGAAGGGGAGGGTGAAACTGCCATGAGTTTGCATGTACATTTACCCGGACTGGAATTGAAAAATCCCGTCATGCCTGCTTCCGGATGCTTCAGTTTCGGTAAAGAATATGCGCAGTTCTATGATCTCGATACTCTTGGAGCAGTAATTATGAAGGCTGCTACGAAAGAGCCCCGGTTGGGTAACAAAACACCGAGAGTCGCCGAAACTTCAAGCGGTATGCTGAATGCTATCGGATTACAGAACCCGGGTGTCGATAAAATAATAAGCGAAGAAATGCCGTTTCTGAACGAATATGCACTTCCGAAAATCGCGAATATAGCAGGGTCCTCCCCTGAAGAATATGCAGAAACAGCAAAGAAAATGTCTCCACATGTACAGGCGCTTGAGTTGAATATCTCCTGTCCGAACGTGAAAGAAGGAGGAATCCAGTTCGGAACCGATCCTGACCTCGCTTCGAACGTGGTTGGACAGGTAAAAAAAGTATCGGAAGTACCGGTTTATGTAAAACTCTCTCCGAACGTGACGGATATAAGGGGGATGGCAGTAGCCTGCGAACAGGCAGGCGCGGACGGATTGTCCATGATCAACACCATTACGGGAATGCAGATTTTGAAAGAGAGGAGACGTCCCCTGCTTCATAATCAGACAGGCGGTTTATCAGGGCCTGCAATCAAACCTGTAGCTATCCGTATGATCCACGAAGTTTATCCGTACGTCTCCGTCCCTATTATAGGCATGGGAGGCATCGGGTCTGCTGAAGATGTATTGGAGTTCTTACTGGCCGGAGCATCCGCTGTGGCCGTGGGTACAGCGAATTTCCACAATCCGTTCGTCATGCCCGAAATAATTGCTGACTTACCCGGAGTGCTCCGGGAATACGGTTTTTCTTCTGCGGAAGAAGCGATTGGAGGGGCTCACTATTGAAAACGTTACGTCCGCTTTATATAGCTCTTGATTTCCCCGGGAAAGAGGAAGCGCTCGAGTTTCTGGAAGCGCACAATCTCGAAAAAGTTCCTGTTAAGGTAGGAATGCAGCTGTTCTATAAAGAAGGGCCTGCTATTGTGCGTGAATTGAGGAAGAGGGGGCATCCGGTATTCCTTGATGTAAAGGTTCACGATATTCCGGCTACGGCCGAGGGGGCAGTGAAAAGTCTTGTCTCTCTGGATGTAGAAGTGCTCACCGTCCATGCCCAGGGCGGAAAAGAAATGATGAAGCGTGCCGGGCGTGCCGCTGGTGATACGGTGGTGCTGGCAGTCACTCAACTGACTTCCGTTACGGAGGAGATGCTGAATAGAGAGCTTGGTATTTCTTCGAGTCTGAAGGAGAATGTAATGAACCTCGCTCTGCAGGCTCAGGAATGCGGGATGGACGGGGTGGTTTGCTCCGTCCACGAGGCTAAGATGATAAACACCCGTGTAAAAAAAGAATTTCTCACTCTCACTCCGGGCATCCGTACGGAAACGGAAAGTAAGCACGATCAAAAACGTGCAGCTACTCCAGAGGAAGCGAGGCGGGAGGGGGCGACCGCCATTGTAGTGGGAAGAGCTGTTACGGAAGCGGATAATCCGAAAGAAATATACGAAGCGATACGAAGGGAGATTGGATAAAGTGAAGTTAGCAGAGGCATTAATGGAAATCGGGGCTATTCAAATTAACACCGCTGAATTTTTCACGTGGACCTCCGGTATTGAATCCCCGATATATTGTGATAACCGTCTTACAATTTCTTACCCATCCGTCAGAAAGGAAATATGCAGGCAGTTTGCAGCCAGAATCAAAGAACTGCCTGGGGAAGTGGATGTGATTGCTGGATGTGCCACGGCAGGCATCCCTCACGCAGCCTGGCTGGCTGAAGAACTCGGGCTGCCGATGGTGTATGTGCGAGGGTCCAAAAAGAAGCATGGAAAAGAAAATCTTATTGAGGGAGAGATTACCGCGGGACAGAGGGTCGTCGTAATCGAAGATCTCATTTCCACCGGGGGTTCGGCGGTGCAGGCTGCAGAAGCATTGAAAGATACCGGAGCCCAAGTGAAGGAAGTTTTAAGTATATTTACATACGAACTGCCACAATCAGCAGATGCATTCGGTGAGGGAGATCTTTCTTTCAGCTCTTTACTCACTTATTCGGAACTGGTCGATACTTTGAATCTGAATGAAGAAAATAAAAGAGTTTTGGAAAATTGGCGGAGTTCGATGAAGGAGAAAAAGGGCACGTAAGTTCCGGAAGCTGCTCTTTGCAATGACAGAAAAGGCCCGGCAGAACCGGAGAATATCTCCTGAGCTGCCGGGCCTGTATGAGTTTTTTACTTATCAGAATCTTATCTTCTTACTGTCCGGTTGACCGATTTTCGGTTTCAGCGTTACGTCGCAGTTGTCTGATCGATTTTTCTTCCGGAGTGACGAACAGGGTTTTCTGCCGATCATACGTCACAAATCCCGGTTTAGCCCCGGAAGGTTTTTTTACATACTTGATTTTCGTGTAATCTACAGGGACGGAAGAAGAAGCCGAGTACTTACTGAAGTAAGCTGCCAGCTGAGCTGCTTCCGTAAGGGTTTCCTCTGTGGGGTCGTTGTCTTTAATGACGACGTGAGACCCGGGGATATCTTTTGCGTGCAGCCAGATATCTTCTTTATTAGCGAGTTTGCTGGTTACATACTCATTTTGCAGATTGTTTCGCCCTACGTACAGTTCTGTGCCATCGGAAGCAGTATACTTCTCCGGCGAAGGTTTCTGTTTTTTGTTTTTTCTTTTTCCGGTGTTCGCACGTTTTTTCATATAACCTTCGTCCCGCAATTCCTCCCTGATTTCTTCCACGTCCTGGGTTCTTGCGGCTTCCACCTGTTGAAGGAGTCTTTCCAGATACTCGATTTCTCCTTCTGTTTTCCTGATTTCCTTTTCGACGTATATTTTAGAGTTTTTCAGTTTCTGATATGTCTGGAAAAAGTTCTGGGCGTTTTGACTCGCCGTTTTATTAGGGTTCAGGTCGATGACGAGATCCGGCTGGTCTTCTTTGTAATAGTCCGTTACCGTCACCTCGGCGTCTCCGTTTTTAACCATGTGCATGTGAGCTGTAAGAAGCTCTCCCAATTTCTGATAATCCTCGGAAGCCTCTGATTTTTTCAACGTTTCTTCATGCTTTTTAATTTTGCGGTGGTTTTTGTCGATTTCATTTTTAAGGAATCTGTGCAGATCCCCTGCCTGCTGCTTCACCCGGTCCCGTTCCGCTTTTCCGGAATAATAAGCATCCAGCATTTTGCTGACAGAGGTATAAACCGTGCGCTCGGCATTCAAGTGTTCAAGTGGCAGAACGTGAAAAGTTTCTTTCTCCCCGTCGTAAACAGCAGGTGTATAGGAATGGGACGTGATCAGCTCTTTTAATGAATCGTAAGCTTCACTGAAGCCGGATACGTTTCCGAGACCGGCTCTGTAAACGACTTCCTTTGTAATGACAGGGGAGAAGCCCATGACGATATTCAGAAGCTGCCGGTCCATCTTCCCTGAATTGAAGTCCAGTTTACGCACGATATCCTCTCCATCGAGGTTCAGGGGAGAAATTTTCCCCTGCCCGGGCGGTGCGATGTAAGGTTGTCCGGGCATAATGGTCCTGTACGTATTCTGGGCTGGCGGCAGGTGTTTGATACTGTCAAGAATGTGTCCGCCTTCCCGGTCCACGAGCATTACGTTCGAATGCTTGCCCATGATTTCTATAATTACCGTTTTAAGTGTCTCGTCGCCTATTTCGTTTTTCGTTCGAATTTGCATGTGTACAATCCGTTCGTTCTCTATCTGTTCGACCCGTTCAAGAAAACCTCCTACAAGATGCTTTCTAAGGAGCATACAGAACATAGGGGGCTGCTTAGGATTGTCGTACGAGTCTTCCGTCAGATGGAACCTCGAGTAAACAGAGTGAGCGGAGACGAGTAACGAATGGTTAGTCCTGTCTTTTCTCACCTGAAATACGAGTTCTGTTTCCGTAGGCTGATATATTTTAGTGATTCTTCCTGTCTGCAATGTTTCGTTCAGTTCATGAACCGTTGCGCGTGTTACGATTCCGTCGAATGCCATAATGTCTTCACCTCTTGTCACAGTATAGCACGGAACACAAACGTACGTTCAAGTATCGCACAAACCGAAAAATTTTGTTACACTATACTGCATGGTTGTGGAATATAAAACGAAAAGCATCTAAATTATCCGGCGTATCACTTGAGGAAAACGCTTGGAATCGCCTATAATGAGGGTAATATAGTGTTAGTCAAAAGTTGTTGGGAGGATACGGATTTGAGTTTAAAACTAATCAACATAGGTTTCGGGAATGTCGTTTCAGCGAATCGCATCATTTCAATTGTGAGCCCTGAGTCAGCCCCTATCAAACGGATTATTACTATTGCGAGAGACAACAACAAGCTGGTCGATGCTACATATGGAAGGCGCACACGTGCCGTGATCGTAACAGATTCCGATCATGTAGTCCTGTCTGCAGTGCAGCCGGAGACAGTAGGACAACGCGTGCTGAGTCACGAAGAAACTTCTGACGATAACTAGGAGGAAAAGCGGTGTGATAAAAGAAAAAGGTATCTTATTTGTATTATCCGGCCCATCCGGTGTCGGAAAAGGGACGGTCCGCAAAGCTCTTTTTGAACAGGATACTGACCTCAGATATTCGATCTCCATGACTACAAGAGCACCACGTGAAGGTGAGAAAGACGGAGTGGATTATTTCTTCAAAACGAGAAACGAATTCGAAAAACTGATCTCCGAGGGCGAACTCATAGAGTACGCGGAGTATGCGAATAACTATTACGGCACACCGAAAGCGTATGTGCAGCAGACTCTCGAAGAAGGTAAGGACGTATTTCTCGAAATCGAAGTGAATGGGGCGTTGCAGGTTCGCGAAAACTTTCCGGAGGGAGTATTCGTCTTCCTCATTCCTCCTTCCCTTGAAGAACTGAAAGACAGAATCGTGAACAGGGGTACGGAAACGGAAGAGAAAATTAAGGCGAGACTGGAAGCTGCAAGAGACGAAATCGATATGATGGATAATTATGATTATGTCATCGTAAATGATAATGTGGACCATGCCGTCTCTAAAGTACAGTCCGTTGTACTAAGTGAACATTGCAAAAGAAGCCGTGTTGCAAAACAATATAAACAGGCACTGGAGGAGGATTTAACATGATGCTTGAACCGTCCATCGACTCTCTGCAAAAGCAGATCAGTTCGAAATACACCCTCGTAGCTCTCTCTGCCCGCCGGGCGAGAGAACTGAAGCAGGGAGCAGAACCGCTCGTTGAAAAGACGAAGTCACCACAGTCTGTCGGTGTCGCACTGCAGGAAATCGAAGAAGGGGTACTTTCCTATTCGTATTCGGATAAAGTGCACACGCGTACGGAGAAAGATTAATAGTTTCAGGAAAGAGCCGCGTGGACAACGCGGCTCTTGTTTATAGCAGAGGATTCCATTTACCTGAGGAGGGACCGTTTATGCTTGAGAATAAGAAGATAGTACTTGGGGTTTCAGGCGGAATCGCCGCCTACAAAGCAGCTTCGCTTACAAGTAAGCTAACGCAGCAGGGGGCAGTCGTGAAAGTGATCATGACGGATCACGCTAAAAACTTTGTCGGTGCCTCCACTTTTCAGGCGTTGTCGAGACAGCCTGTGTACGATGACACTTTTGATGAACAGGACCCGGAAGGAGTGCAGCACGTAGACCTGGCTGACTGGGCTGACCTGTTTATGCTGGCTCCTGCTACTGCCAACCTTATCGGAAAACTTGCGAACGGCATCGCTGATGATATGCTCACGACGACTTTGCTGGCAACGGAAGCTCCCGTTTATATAGCCCCGGCCATGAACGTGCACATGTACCAGCATCCCTCGGTCATCTCCAACCTTAAGAAGCTGAACAGCTTCGGATTCAAATTCATAGAACCGGGGGACGGCTATCTCGCCTGCGGATACGTAGGCAAAGGGAGGCTTGAGGAACCTGAAACGATTATAACCGTACTCGAGAATGAAATGAAAAGGACGAAAGTATTACAGGGAAAGAGAATTCTTATTACGGCAGGACCCACAAGGGAAAAAATCGATCCGGTGCGTTTCTTTTCCAATCCTTCCACCGGTAAGATGGGCTTCGCTCTTGCAGGGCAGGCCGCCGAGATGGGAGCTGAAGTGACCCTTATAAGCGGACCCGTAAACCTGGAGACTCCTCCGGGTGTGAACAGAATTGATATTACTTCCGCCTCCGATATGTTTGAATCGGTAATCGAACATTTTCCGGGGCAGGACGTGACGATCAAAACGGCTGCTGTAGCGGATTACCGGCCTTCCGTAACTTACGAACACAAGATGAAGAAAAAAGACGAAGCGTTAGGAGTAAGCATGGAACGTACGACCGATATTTTAAAAGAGCTCGGGAGGCGGAAAGAAACCCAGTTCCTTGTCGGATTTGCAGCAGAAACGCAGCAGGTGAAAGAGTATGGAAGACAGAAATTGGAAAGCAAAAACCTGGATGCTGTCGTAATTAACGATGTTTCCGAAGAAGGATCGGGATTCGCCGCAGACACGAACCGGGTTATCTGGATGAGCAAAAGGAATGAGGAGACCCTCCCTCTTCTTGATAAACAGGAAACGGCAAAAGAGATCCTTTACAGAATCGCCGAGGAGATGAAGGATGTATGATCGCTAAAGTGATCGTCGACGTTCCGACGAACCAGACGAACCGGCCTTTTGACTATTTAATCCCGGAAGAATTCACTCATGTTATCGACATAGGTATGCGGGTGATTGTACCATTTGGTCCGAGGAAAATACTCGGGTATGTTGTAGGATTTGAAGAGAGGACCGATGTGGAGAAAGTCAAATCTCTGGAGGAAGTGCTGGATGTTACTCCTGTCCTTACCCCTGAGCTTCTGCGTTTGGGGAAATGGCTTGCCTCCCGGACGCTCAGCTTCTATATTTCCTGTCTCCAGGTAATGCTTCCACAGGTGTTGAAAGCAAAATATAAAAAAGAAATCTGGAGAATAGAAGAACACCTTCCCGAAGAGCTGGAAAATCTGTTCCAGGGGAGCGACGTGCTTACGAGCGAAGAATGGGAAGCATCTTCTTTCAAATATCATCACTTAAAGAAGTGGGTGGATGATGGCTATCTCGATGTACGTTATGAAGTGAAAAGTAAAGAAACTAAACGGAAAATCACTGTAATTGAACCGGGAGCGGACCCGGTGAGATTAGAGGAACTGATTGCAGAGATACCTGCACAGGCTAAAAAACAGCGGGCTCTGATCGACTTTTTTGTGGACTACCCTGATCCTATTCCGAAAAAAGATTTACTGAACTTCGTAAAGACGACGGATGCTTCACTGAACCCCCTTCTTAAGAAGGGGTATTTGCAATCCTACAGCCAGGAAATTTTAAGGGACCCTTATGAAGGCCATACCTTTACGAGTACGAGCCCTCCCCCGCTCACCCGATATCAGCAGCAGGCTATGGATGAGATTGTGGGTTCGGTGAAGAATGAAAAGCCTGATGTGTATTTGCTGCATGGTGTGACCGGAAGTGGAAAGACGGAAGTTTACATGCAGTCCATCCAGGAAGTTTTGGCACGTGGGGAAGAAGCGATTATGCTGGTGCCGGAAATAGCACTTACTCCGCAGATGGTGGAACGATTCAAAGGTAGATTCGGATCTAAAGTGGCAGTATTACACAGTGCGCTTTCCGCCGGGGAAAAGTACGACGAATGGCGAAAAATCCAGCGGCGGGACGTTCAGGTTGTAGTAGGAGCCCGCTCGGCGATTTTCGCCCCTTTCAGAAACCTCGGTCTCATCATCATCGATGAGGAACATGAAACGAGTTATAAACAGGAAGACCGGACGAGATACCATGCAAGGGACGTAGCTCTGAAGCGGGCTTCGGAACATGGCTGCCCGGTAGTGCTCGGGTCGGCGACTCCTTCCCTTGAAAGCTTCGCCAGAGCACAAAAAGGAAATTACCGGCTTCTTGAACTGCCTGAACGTATGAATGAACAGGCTATGCCGACAGTGGAACTGGTCGACATGAGAGATGAACTGCACGAAGGGAACAGGTCCATGTTTTCCCAGTCGTTGAAAGCAAAACTTGAAGAGCGTCTCCAAAAGGGAGAACAGTCCGTATTGTTCCTGAACCGGAGGGGTTATTCCACTTTCGTTATGTGCAGGGACTGCGGGCACGTCGTCGAATGTCCGTACTGTGATATTTCCATGACGTATCACCGGAATCAGGAACGTCTGAAATGCCACTACTGTTCTTTTGAAAAACCGATGCCCTCGAAGTGTCCGGAATGTGAAAGTAAAACGATCCGGTATTTTGGTACGGGAACGCAGAAAGTGGAAGAGCATCTTCAACAGCTGATCCCCGAAGCCAGAATAATTCGGATGGACGTAGATACTACGAGGCGAAAAGGGGCACATGAGAAGCTGCTCACAAAATTCGGAAACAATGAAGCGGACATTCTGCTCGGCACTCAAATGATAGCCAAAGGCCTTGATTTCGGGAACGTCACGCTTGTAGGAGTACTTGCTGCAGACTCCCTGTTGAATCTCCCGGATTTCCGTGCGTCCGAGAAGACGTTTCAGCTGTTAACCCAGGTGAGCGGTCGAGCGGGACGTCACGAGAAAGAGGGCGAGGTGGTCGTTCAGACGTATACTCCTGATCATTACAGCATCCAGCTGGCCAGTACGTATGACTTCAACCGGTTCTACGAGGAGGAGATGAAGTACAGAAAAATGTTCCATTACCCTCCTTTTTATTACCTGACGCTGCTCACTGTTTCGCACCCCAATACATTCCAGGCGCAGGAAGTCACCAGAAAAATCGCTCAATATCTGAAGCAGAATCTCTCGGAGACTGCCGAGGTGCTGGGGCCGACTCCTTCCCCGCTTGAACGGATCAATAATAGATATCGCTATCAAACAATGGTAAAATACAAATCAGAACCGGACCAGCAGAAGTATGTTCAGAGAATAATGAATTACTATGAAAGCGAAATGAAAGAGCAGAACGGTTTACAGATTATCGTTGATTTTCAACCGTACCAGCTTATGTAAAGGGAAGGATATTTTTATGACGAACATTGTACTTATGGGAACACCGGATTTTTCTGTTCCGGTTTTGAATAGACTTATAGAAGAAGGATACAACATCTCACTTGTAGTAACACAGCCGGACAGGCCGAAAGGGAGAAAGAAGATTTTAACCCCTCCACCGTTGAAAGAAGCGGCGGAAGCATCGGGTATCCCGGTGTTTCAGCCCGAAAAAGTGAAGAAAGAATATCAGAAAATATTGGAGTATGACCCGGATCTGATAATCACTGCGGCGTACGGGCAGATTTTACCGAAAAGCCTTCTCGATTACCCGCGACTTGGAGCGATAAATGTTCATGCATCCCTTCTTCCCGAATATCGGGGAGCGGCTCCTATCCACTATGCGCTGATGGATGGCAGGAAAGAGACCGGTGTAACCATTATGTATATGGTTCCGGAACTCGATGCAGGAGATATGCTTTCCGCGAAAAGGATAAATGTGAATGAAGAAGATGATGTAGGCAGTCTGCATGATAAACTGGCGCAGACCGGCGCTGAATTGCTGTCGGAAACCTTACCATCTCTTATAAATGGCACCATTGAAGCAGAGGAGCAGGATGCTTCCAAAGCTACTTTCGCTCCTACCATTAAAAGAGGGGAAGAACTCGTCGATTTCAGCCTACCCCGTGACGTGGTGTGGGGGCATATACGCGGAATGAGCCCGTGGCCGGTCGCCTATACTTACTGGGGCGGGAAACCGCTGAAGTTATGGGCTGCACAAAAGTACGACCAGACCGGGAGCCAGGCTCCCGGTACAGTGATAGATAAAACAAAAGAGGGAATAATCGTCGTCTGCGGGGACGGAAACAGCGTTGTTATTACAGAACTGCAGCCTTCCGGTAAAAAACGGATGGACGGAACTTCTTTTATCAATGGTATCGGCCAGACGATGGAAATCGGAGAAGTGCTGGGTGAAAACGATGAGTAATACAGTGCGGGAATCAGCTCTATATCTTTTGACCCGTGTCGGAGAAGAAGGCGGGTTCAGCCACGTTCTCGTCAATCGGGAAATTGAAAATGGCCAATTCTCCTCTCAGGATGCCGGTCTTCTCACCGAACTCGTATATGGAACGCTTCAGCACAGAGATCTGCTGGATTACTGGCTGGAGCCCTTTATGAAAAAGCAGAAGAAAATCACTCCCTGGGTGAAGTGGCTCCTTTATATGTCCGTGTATCAAATGGAAATGCTTGACCGGATCCCGGATCATGCTGTGTTGAATGAGGCTGTATCCATATCCAAACGAAAAGGTCACAAGGGGACAGCCTCGTTTACAAACGCGGTTCTGCGGTCTGTACAAAGGGAAGGAGTCCGTTCTGCAGACGAAATCGAAGACTCTGCCGAAAGACTCGCTATACGAACGAGCCATCCTTACTGGCTGGTCAACCGCTGGATCGATCAGTACGGGTATGAGACTACAGAAAGTATGTGCATGACGAACCAGCTTCGCATGCCGGAAAGCATAAGAGTACAGCCTTTACTTCTGAGCAGGGCAGAGGCCGTAACAGAACTTGAACGGGACGGGTTTGAGGTCGAAGAGTCCCGCTTTTCCTCCCAGGGGATCATTGTACATGAGGGGAATATCATTAAACATCGCCTTTTCCGGGAAGGGCTTGTGACTATTCAGGATCAGAGCTCCATGCTTGTGGCCGAACTGATGAATCCCGAGCCGGGACAGACAGTACTTGATGCCTGTGCCGCCCCGGGAGGAAAAACCACTCATATAAGCGAAAAGATGAAGAATGAGGGCACCGTTTATGCCTACGATCTCCATAAGAAGAAAGCAGGTCTTATTAGAGAGAAGGCGAATATTCTCCGGCTGACGAACATTCATGCGGAGAATTACGATGCCAGAAAACTTCAGGATAAGCATAACAATGAAACGTTCGACCACGTACTGGTAGATGCTCCGTGTTCAGGTTTTGGAGTTATACGGAGTAAACCCGATATTAAATACAGTAAGAAAGAAGAAGATATTTACAGATTGAGGGAAGTTCAGGACCATATTTTGGATCACGTGGTACCACTGTTGAAAGAGAATGGTCTGCTGGTGTACAGCACCTGTACAGTAGACCGGCATGAAAATGACGAAGCAGTACGGGATTTTCTGAAGCGCCACCCGGCGTTTGAAACGGAAGATTTCGGCGACAAAGTGCCGGAAGACTTACAGCATCGGGTCGTTTCCCGGGTCGGTCTTCAAATTTTCCCTCAGGATGCGGACTCCGACGGATTTTTTGTTACTCTGCTCAGAAAAAAATCGAAATGAGGTGAGAGTGTGGAAGGACTTTTTCGCACAGATAAAGGGAAAGTAAGACCTCACAATGAAGATTCGGGTTCTGTCAGTAAACACCCATATGGAAATTTCTGGCTGGCCATCGTTGCGGATGGTATGGGCGGACACCGGGCGGGAGATGTAGCAAGCAAAATTGCCGTAGATCGTATGAAAGCATCTTTTAACGAAAAGGAGTCTTTTACAGATTCCAAAGATATAAAAGGCTGGTTCGAAGAGATAATTCATGAAATCAACGGGGAAGTCCTCCGCCTGGGCTCTCTACACAGGGAGTACCAGGGGATGGGCACGACGGTGGTAGCTGCCGTGTGTACACCGCATATGATCGGCATAGTGAACGTCGGTGACAGTCGCTGTTACATAGCTGATGTTAACGGGTTCCATCAGGCTACCAGCGACCACTCCCTCGTTAATGAAATGGTACGTGCCGGCCGGATTTCCGAGGAAGAAGCAGAAGACCACCCGAGAAAAAATATTCTTACCCAGGCTATCGGAACAGAGAAGAATATTTCACCTGATCTGTACTTTCCTTCAACAGAAGGAGAGACACGAATTCTGCTTTGTTCCGACGGCTTGACAGATAAGGTATCGGATCCGGAACTCTCAAAACTCCAGGACTTCAGCGAGCAGGACGAAGGGCTCGTACAACATTGGATTGACCTGGCAAATGAGCGTGGAGGAGAAGACAATATTTCTCTTGCCGTCATTAAAAGGTCTGCTTTTACTGATAAAGAAGGTGAAAGATAATGCTTGAAAATCAATGGCTAAATGACCGCTATCTTGTAAAGGAAATGATTGGCGGCGGAGGGATGGCGTATGTTTATTTAGCTTTTGACACTGTCAGCGAGCAGGAAGTGGCAGTTAAAGTGCTTCGCATGGAGTACGGGGAAGATGAAGAGTTCATCGCCAGGTTCCATCGTGAAGCCCAGGCTTCCATAAGTCTTAACCACCCCAATATCGTAAATATATTTGATGTGGGCGAAGAACAGGGCATCTATTACATGGTAATGGAACTCATAGAAGGGATGACGCTGAAAAAATACATACAGTACCATTCCCCGGTCGACCCTGCTGAAGCTGTCGGCATTATGAGACAGATCACCGAAGCTATGGATTATGCTCATGCCAACGGTCTGATTCACCGGGATATTAAACCTCAGAACATTCTTATCAGCCCTCAGGGAACAGTGAAAGTGACCGACTTTGGTATAGCCATGGCACTTTCCTCCACTGCACTTACCCAGACGAATTCTGTGCTCGGTTCCGTCCACTATTTATCACCGGAGCAGGCCAGAGGAGGTACAGCGACCAGAAGATCAGACATTTATTCTCTCGGTATCGTCCTGTTCGAACTATTGACCGGCCGCCTCCCTTTTTCCGGGGAGTCTCCGGTATCTGTCGCACTGAAACATCTCCAGCATGATACACCTTCCATATCCAAATATACTGAAGTCCCGCAAAGTATAGAAAATATCGTATTGAAAGCCACTGCCAAAAACCCCCTGCACCGCTACTCTGAAGTTGAAGAAATGGATGAAGATTTAAGCAGATGTCTGACGGAAAGAAACCCTGCTCCTTTTAAACTCCCGGAGGAAGAAGGCGAAGAAACGAAGGCGATTCCTGTGGTGACGGAAGACTACCGTTCCGGGGGCGCGGAAGAGACTTTACGACATGCAGGCGGCAAACCTCTGAGGGAGAAAAAGAGGAAAAAGGGCAGAGTCTGGATTATCGCATTTATCATTTTTCTGTTTATAGGTGGAGGGGCGGCTGTAGCAGTACCAATGGTTCTTGGACCGAAAGAAGTCGAAGTGGCTGATGTTACCGGAATGGAATATGAAGATGCTTACAGCACTCTTCTCGATTCCAGTCTGCAGGTGGAAAGAGGAAGTGCCTATTCCGATGACGTGGAGGAAGGCGACGTAATTCAGATAAGCCCCTCTCCTGGCAGCAGGGTTCCTGAAGAAACGGAAGTCACAGTCGTCTCCAGTAGGGGGAAAAGGACTGTTAAGATATCGGATTACACAGGGGAAGACTTCAGGGCAGCAAAAAAAACACTTGAAGAAAAAGGGTTCACTTCCGTGTTTTCCATCCATAACAGTTCGGAACGTCCCGCGGGTGAAATTCTTGAACAACTGCAGCCGGCTGCCGATCGCAAAGTGATCCCCGGCGAGACCAGTGTATTGTTCAGAGTAAGCTCCGGTCCTCCGAAGGTTCTGCTCAGACCCCTGAGGGGAATGAGTGAGGACAAAGCCCGGGAATACCTGGAAGGAGAGGGGATGAAGATGAAAGTCGAGGAACAGTTTTCGGGGGAAGTGGAGGCCGGAAAAATAGTCTCCCAGTCTCCGGACGCTTTCTCGGAAATTGAGAGAGGTACCAAGGTCACTATAAGTCTTTCACTGGGCCAGAAGGAGAAACCGATGAAAGAAAAGACGTTGACTTTCGATCTGCCCTACACCGGGGAAAATGGGGAAGAGGAGACGTATCAGATATTTTTGAAAGATGCCAATACGAAAGATGAAGAAGTTTTCCTGGAAAAAGTCATTACGGAAGAGAAAACTGTGGAAATAGATGTGCAGATAAGAGAAGGAGAGGAAGCTGTATACCGTGTAGAGAAGCACGGGGACATTGTGAAAGAAGGTAAGACGGAATATTAGAGGAGGAATTGGATGGCTCGGGGTATCATTATCCAATCACTGAGCGGGTTTTACGATGTGTTGATGGGTGAGGAAGTTTACCGTTGTAGAGGTCGTGGATTGTTCAGAAACAAAAAAATCAGCCCGCTTGTCGGGGATGTCGTTCAATTCGACCCTGAACAAGGGTACCTTCTTTCTGTGGAAGAAAGATCGAATGAACTCATTCGTCCTCCTATTGCCAATATTGATCAGGCAATCGTGGTAGTCTCTGCGGTGGAACCTAAGTTCAACTCCCGACTGCTCGACAGGTTCTTAGTTTTAATAGAGGCTAAAATGATAAATCCTGTAATTGTCATTTCAAAACAGGACCGGGTTACCGCTTCGGAAGATATAGCAAAGTACCGCAGGATTTACGAGCAGGCAGGATACGAGGTCATTTTGACTGATCCCGGAAACGAAGAGGCACTCACCCGGGTCAAAGATCTTTTCAAAAGCAAAACAACTGTGATAGCAGGACAATCGGGGGTAGGGAAGTCCACTCTGCTGAATGCTCTGCAGTCCTCTCTTTTTCTCGAGACGGGAGAAATATCCCGCAGTCTTGGCAGAGGAAAACACACGACGAGGAGAGTCGAGCTGTTTTCAATCAATGGAGGTCTGGTGGCGGACACCCCCGGGTTCAGCTCTCTCGATTTTGATCCGGTAACATCTGTGAGTCTGGCAGAGTGCTTTCCGGAAATCAGAGAGTACGCTCCCGATTGTAAATTCAGGGGATGTATACATGACAGGGAACCAAAGTGTGCTGTGAAACAGGCAGTCGAGGATGGGAATATCCATGAGTTCAGGTACGACCATTACATTGAATTTTTACACGAAATACAAAACAGAAAGCCGAGGTATTGAATTATGACCAAAATAGCCCCATCTATTCTTGCTTCAGATTTTGCCAACCTGGAATCGGAAATTAAGGAAGTGGAACAGGCAGGAGCGGATTATATCCATGTTGATGTTATGGATGGAAAATTCGTACCTAATATTTCTATAGGTATACCTGTCGTAAAAGCTATTCGTCCGGTAACTGATCTGCCGCTGGACGTTCATCTGATGATCAGTGACCCGGAAAATTATGTGGAGGCATTTGCCGAAGCGGGCGCATCCATAATTACTGTTCATCAGGAGGCTACATCTCACCTGCACCGAACCATTCAGCTGATAAAAAACAGCGGGACAAAAGCCGGCGTGGTTATTAATCCGGCAACCCCTGTCGAAATGCTAAAACCGATTCTGCATGAAGTGGAGCTTGTACTGGTGATGTCCGTAAACCCCGGTTTTGGAGGTCAGAAGTTTATTCCGGAGGTCATGGAGAAAGTGGAGAAACTTTATACGTGGAGAAAAGAAATGAACAATTATTCCTACGAAATTGAAGTGGACGGAGGAGTCAATAAAGAAACCTCCGGCTTATGCAAACAGGCAGGAGCTGATGTGCTCGTGGCCGGAAGTGCGATATTCAACGACCGGGACCGGGAAAAAGCTGTATCAGAAATTCGTGACAGTTAGGGGCTTTCAGATATGAGCTTAATTGCAATTGTAGGCGGGGGACCGTCGCAGTATATACCGGAGAACTTTTACGAGGATGTATCTTTCTGGATAGGAGCAGACGGTGGAGCGCAGGTGCTTTTGGAAAGAGGGATGCGTGTGGATCTGGCAATCGGTGACTTTGACTCGGTCACTTCCGACACGCTTCGAAAAATCAAAGAAGAAGCTTACGAAACGAAGGTTTACTCCCGTGAAAAAGATGAGACAGACCTTGAACTGGCAGTACAGGAAGCCATTTCGAAAGGAGCGGATCATATTCTGTTTTACGGGGTTACAGGCGGAAGGATGGATCACACGCTGGCTAACATTCAACTTCTGTACCCCATGATTCAGCAAAATCTTAAAGGGACGATTGTGGACCGTCAAAACGAAATGGAAGTGAAACTTCCGGGGGTGCATACCGTTGAATATAGTGACGATTACCCTTACGTGTCTTTCATCCCCCTTTCCCTTAAGGTGAAGAGCTTGTCCCTGCAGGGGTTCAAGTATCATCTGGAAGCGGAGGATCTGCCTATCGGCTCCACGTTGTGCCTTTCCAACGAACTGGAAAAGGAAACTGGAACTTATTCCTTTGAAGAGGGGATCGTGCTGACGATCAAAAGCAGAGATGCAGCTCCACACATTCCTGAATAATAAAAAAAAGCACCCCGAGGGGTGCTTTTTAGCATCATACGCGAGTTACTTTGCCTGATTTCAGCTCGCGGGCAGAAACGTAAACTTTTTTCGGTTTTCCATCAACGAGGATGCGAACCTTTTGTACGTTAGCTTTAAATTTACGTTTATTTGCGTTCATAGCGTGAGAACGATTGTTCCCGCTCCGGGTTTTACGTCCAGAAACGACACAACGACGTGCCATATCGAATCCCTCCAATTTACAATTTAGATACTTAATTACTCTATCATAGTCAAAAACGTAATGCAATCCATTATATCAAGAATTTCCTCTTGACAGAACGATTCAATTGTTACAGAGTATTATAGGGAAGAAGGTCGTCCTGTGTTATAATTGCTGGGCATGGAGAACATGTTAAAGGAGGATCCGAATGTCGGTAGAAATGAATACAAATAATGGTCAAATTACAATAAGCACCGAAGTTATTTCCACAGTCGCCGGTGGGGCTGCAGTAGAATGCTACGGTATAGTAGGCATGGCTTCGAAAAATCAGCTGAGAGACGGACTGTCGGAAATGTTGAAGAAAGAGAACTTCTCCCGGGGAGTGGTAGTGCGTCAGGAAGAGGAAGAAGTACATATTGATATGTACATCATTGTGAGTTATGGTACGAAAATTTCCGAGATAGCCCACAACGTACAATCTCAGGTTAAATATACTTTAGGCAAAACGATCGGACTCACGGTAAGCTCCGTTAACATCTATATACAGGGCGTACGAGTGACGAGTGACGATTAGATCAAACTGAGAAAGTCAGCTAAAGGAGGAAGAAGCGTGAGTTTACAGGAGTTGGATGGGCGGACCTTCGCAGCGATGGTGCTTCAGGGTTCCCGCTACTTGTCGAAGAATGCTCAAATGATTGATGCTCTGAACGTGTTTCCCGTTCCTGATGGGGATACGGGTACAAACATGAACCTTTCCATGACTTCAGGTCAGGAAGAAGTTAAAAGTATTACGAGTGATCATACCGGAGAGGTTTCCAAAGCTTTAGCCAAAGGGTTGCTGATGGGAGCACGGGGCAACTCGGGTGTCATTTTGTCCCAACTGTTCCGCGGATTTTCAAAATCGATGGAAACGAAACGGACAGTAACGACCACAGACTATGCCACCGCCATGGCCCGAGGGGTGGAAACGGCTTACAAAGCAGTTATGAAACCGGTGGAGGGCACGGTTCTTACGGTGGCCCGCGAGGCAAGTGAAGAAGCTCAGAAGGCCGCGGAAGAGGAAAAAGAGTTCATCCCGTTTCTCGAACGGGTAGTAACAGCTGCGAAAAAGTCTCTGGAAAACACACCCGAACTGCTTCCTGTATTGAAGGAAGTAGGAGTCGTCGACAGCGGGGGCCAGGGTTTTCTGACTATTTATGAAGGGTTTCTTGCCAATCTCAAAGGAGAAGAGGTGCAGGAAGAAGATACTTCAATTGATATGGAAGACATGGTCAGTGCCGAACACCATAAATTGAACCAGGATTTTATGAATACGGAAGATATCCACTATGGATATTGCACGGAGTTCATGGTGAAGTTCGAAGAAGCAAAGCTTGAAGAAACCGCTTATGATGAAGATGCTTTTCGCGAAGATTTAAGTGAATTCGGCGACTCTCTTCTCGTAGTATCGGATGAAGAGCTTATCAAAGTCCACGTTCATGTGGAAGACCCGGGCAAAGCCCTGAGTCTTGGTCAGCGATACGGAAGTCTGACGAATATTAAAATAGAAAATATGAGGGAACAGCACACGTCTATTGTAGGTGACAAAGCGTCCCCTCCCCGTGAGAAAAGCGAATTAGGCATCGTAACAGTTGCTATGGGTGACGGGGTGAAGAAACTTTTTGAAAGCCTCGGCGTATCGGTAGTTATCGAAGGCGGACAGACGATGAATCCGTCTACGAAAGATATATCGGAAGCTATCAAAAAAGCTCATGCGAAACACATACTTATTCTCCCTAACAATAAGAATATTATAATGTCTGCAGAACAGGCAGCCGATCTTGCAGAAGAAGAGGTGGCTGTAGTTCCGAGCAAAAGCATACCCCAGGGGATGAGCGCTATGCTTGGATTCTCCTCTGAATTGAGTCTTGAGGAAAATAAGGAAGCGATGGACGGGCTGCTTGGAGAAGTCAAGACCGGCCAGGTAACTTATGCAGTACGGGATACAAAAATAGAAGGAGTCTCGATAGAGAAAGATCATTTCATGGGGATCCATGATGGTGATATAGCGGTTTCGGATTCTGACCGTCTGCAGACGGCCAAGGTACTGCTTTCCGATATGATTGCTGAGGAAGACGAAATTCTGACGGTGATATACGGAGAGGAAGTGTCAGAGAAGGAACTGACCGATCTGAAATCATTTATTGAAGCGGAATTCGAAGATGTGGAAATAGAGGTGCATGAAGGCGGTCAGCCCATCTACTCTTATATATTCTCTGTTGAATAATAAAAAGCGCACCACAAAAGGTGCGCTTTTTATTATGGAAAAATATAACAGTTTAATCATTCTTATACTACAGAGATAGAGCCCTGAGCAGTAATTCTATGAGAAAGGCCGAGGCGATAAGAATTATCGGCACGGTCAGCTCTTTCTGTTTTCCCATCGCTATTTTAACGAGAGGATAGGCGATAAATCCGAATGCCAACCCATCGGGAATGGAGTAAGTGAAAGGGATCATCGCTATCATAAGAAATGCCGGGAGTGCTTCTGATAAGTCATCGAAAGGAATGTGCTTGATTTCCTGAACCATCAGGGAACCGACGATAATGAGAATCGGGCTGATGGCGGTGGACGGAACAATAGATATCCACGGAATAAGAAACAGTGTGGCGATGAAAAGTATCGCCATTGTTAAAGAGGCGCGCCAGGTCTTCCCGCCAGCTGCAATTACGGCTGCACTTTCTGCCGAAGAGACGGTAGGGGATGTGCCGAGAAATCCGCTGGTAAAAGAAGAAAAAGCGGTAGCCTGGTAGGATTTATGGAATTTCGTATCGGTTTTATTTCCGACCATATCCAGCTGACTGTGTATCAGTCCCATATTTTCGAATATAAGCACAAGAGCTAATGGGAAGACTCCCATCCAGAAGCCGAACTCAGTGACCACGGAAAAATCAGGCGCGAAAACCCACTGCTGTTCCCTGAAATTAAGGGAAGGCTGGGGTTCGCCCAATATTCCGGCAAAATAGGCTATCCCTGTGCCGACTGCAAGGGTGATCAGGAAGTTGCCCGGAACATTCTTCGCAAAGAGAAAAATCGCAATAAACAGTGTCGCAACACTGGTAAGAACGACCGGCGAAGACAGTTCCCCGAGAGCAATGAGCGACTGTTCTCCTTTCACTACTATACCGCCTTTTTCAAGACCGAGAAGAGCAAGGAAAAACCCGATACCTACCGTAATCGCATGTATAAGCGATACAGGCAGTGCCCTGCTCAGCCAGGCTCCAAGAGAAGTGAAAGCAGTAATCAGGAAGACCAGGGAGGCGACGACAACGACAGCCAGACCCTGTTCATAAGTGAATCCCGCACCCTCGACAATGGAGTAAGCAAATAGTGCGTTAATCCCCATACCCGGTATGAGTACCATAGGAGCATTGGCATACAGGGCGATAAGAAGACACCCGAGTGCACTTGCTGCTATGGTGGCCACCATTCCTGTTTCCAGGGGAAGGCCTGCATCAGAGAGTATTTGACTGTTAACGGCAACGATGTATACGGTCGTGAAATAACCGATAAATCCGGCGATCAGTTCCTGTTTCCAGGAATTTTGCTTTCCGTTTTTATTCAGCATTTCGATCTCCTTATGAAATTGTCCCTCTCCCGCCCGGTTTCGTAGGAACCCACAGCTTATTATTGTACCCGTTACGGGATAATATAGCAAACAGGGAATTTGTAAGCGCTATCTATGCTGTCATATCAGCATTACATTAACGGATGAAAGTAGGGGGAATGAGATTTTTGTGATAAAATGACAATAGATGATTTATGGAGAGAGGAAGGGTAGGATGAAGTACAGGTCTGTGTTCGACATAATTGGTCCGGTTATGATAGGTCCGTCAAGTTCTCATACGGCTGGAGCCGCACGTATCGGAAGAGCGGCCAGAGATTTATTCGGAAGGACACCGGAAGAAATCGATATACATTTTTACGGTTCTTTCAAGTCTACGTTTAAAGGTCACGGGACAGATGTGGCGATTGTCGGAGGTGTGCTCGGGTACGAGACGTTCGATGACCGGATTAAAACGTCTCTTGAAACTGCGGAAAAAGAAGGGATTAAAGTACTTATACACGAAGAACAAGCTGAACCGGAACATCCGAACACTGCCAGGCTGCGCCTGAAAAGCGGTACTGAAGAGCTTGAACTTACAGGTATATCCATCGGGGGAGGAAAAATTGAAATCACCGAACTGAACGGTTTCCCTCTTCATCTCACAGGCGAACATCCCGCAGTCGTTCTTTTGCATGATGACCGCTACGGTGCAATAGCTTCGGCTACCGCCATACTGGCTAAAGAAAAGATAAACATAGGAAGAATGGAAGTTTCACGGAAAGCAGAAGGTGCTAAGGCTTTAATGATTATCGAAGTGGATCAGAACCTGACGGATTCGGTTATGGAAGAACTTCAGGAAGCTGATCATATCTCGAGAGCTGCACGTATTTCAGAATAAAGGGGAGAACGGCATGTTTCGTAATGTATCAGAATTGATTAAAAAAGCAAAAGAAGAGAATATCCCTGTATCCGAAGTGATGATCAGACAGGAGATGAAAGCGAAAGAACTGAGCCGGGATAGGGTGATGGCTCAGATGGAAGAGAACCTTACTGTAATGGAGGAAGCGGTGGAAGAAGGACTCAAAGGAGTACAATCTCACAGTGGACTCACTGGTGGGGATGCTGTACTTATTCAGAAGTACATGAAAGAAAAACAGCCGTTATCGGGAGGTCTTCTCCTTGATGCAGTAAGCAAGGCGGTGGCAACGAACGAAGTGAACGCTGCGATGGGGAGGATCTGTGCTACTCCGACGGCGGGAAGCGCCGGGTGTGTTCCGGGAACCCTTTTCGCAGTGAAAGACAGACTTAACGCCTCCCGGGAGGACATGCTCCGCTATTTATTCACTTCAGGTGCTTACGGATTCGTGGTTGCAAACAATGCTTCCATTTCCGGGGCTGCTGGAGGATGTCAGGCTGAAGTCGGTTCGGCTGCCGGTATGGCGTCGGCAGCTATCGTCGAGATGGCAGGAGGGACTCCTGAACAGACAGCTGAAGCTATGGCTATCACTCTGAAAAATATGCTAGGATTAATTTGTGATCCCGTGGCCGGACTGGTTGAAGTTCCGTGCGTTAAAAGAAATGCGATGGGGGCATCTCAGGCTATAGTCTCTGCGGACATGGCTCTTGCAGGAGTTACCAGCAGAATTCCGTGCGATGAAGTGATAGATGCTATGTTCAAGGTCGGCCAGCGCATGCCTTCGGCTTTTCGTGAAACAGCTGAAGGAGGTCTTGCAGCAACACCTACCGGCAAAGCACTGGAGAAGAAAATTTATGGGTCTTGAACCGGGAAAGAGTGAGAAGAATTGTTGGAGCAATCGGTACAGCAAATAAAAGGTGTCGGTGAGAAACTGGCCTCTTATTTGAATGAACTGGGAATATATACGATAAGTGATCTGCTGTTTTATTTTCCGTTCCGATATGATGAGTTTGAAGTGAAACCGCTGACGGAGCTCGTACACAATGAAACAGCCACACTGGAGGGGAAGGTAGCCACGCAGCCTTCCCTTGCTTATTATGGAAAGAAAAAGTCACGTTTGACGTTTACGATGCAGGTGGGGGAGTTTGCGGTTAAAGTCGTCATGTTTAACAGGGCATTTGCCAAGAAGAACCTGGAAACCGGAGATGTTGTAACTGTCACCGGTAAATTTGACATGCACCGTCTGCAGCTGACGGCTACCCACTTTAAAAAGGGAGAAGCGAAATCCGAAGAACCTATACAGCCGGTATATTCCGTAAATGAAAATGTGAAAATAGCCGCACTGCGGAAAGTGATGAAACAGGCGGTGGAAGAATATGGATCGGAAATTGAGGAGGTGCTCCCTCCGGATTATCTCGACATGTATAAATTGCCGGCGCGGTCAAAAGCGGTCCGTCATATGCACTTTCCGGAATCGCGTATTTTGCTGAAACATGCCCGGCGAAGGTTTACGTATGAGGAATTCCTCGTTTTTCAACTGCGTATGCAACTGTTGCGGAAGAAGTACAAGGAAGCGACCTCCGGCACGTCGCTCCACTACGATAACGGACTTTTGACGGAATTCGTGCAATCACTGCCGTTTACGCTTACGGAAGCACAAAAGAGATCTCTGGCAGAAATATTGAAAGATATGAAGTCACCGCACCGGATGAACCGCCTCCTGCAGGGAGATGTGGGTTCAGGAAAAACGGTAGTTGCAGCTATCAGTATGTATGGAGCAGTAACGTCTGGAAAACAGGCTGCACTGATGGTCCCTACGGAAATTCTTGCTGAACAGCATGCGGCATCTCTCCGCCGGATGTTCGGAGAAAGACTGACTATCGCTCTGCTGACCGGGTCCGTAAAAGGGAAGCGGAGAAGAGACATCATGGAGGAAATGGAGAACGGTACGATTGATGTGCTCGTAGGCACCCATGCCCTTATTCAGGAAGAAGTGAAATTCAACTCCCTCGGGTTTATTGTTATTGATGAACAGCACAGGTTCGGGGTCGAACAAAGACGAACGCTCCGCGAGAAAGGGATGAAACCTGACGTTTTATTTATGACGGCGACTCCGATTCCGCGTACGCTGGCGATTACTGCATTCGGGGACATGGACGTATCCTCCATCGATCAGATGCCCTCGGGCCGAAAAGAAATAGAAACCTACTGGGTAAAAGGTAAAATGACGGAGCGGGTACTGGGATTTATTCGTAAGGAAGTGGAGGACGGAGGACAGGCATATGTTATTTGTCCTTTGATCGAGGAGTCGGACAAACTCGATATCCAGAATGCCGTAGAGCTCTTCGAACAGCTCAGGGAAGTATACCACCCGGACATTACTGTCGGTTTAATGCATGGGAAATTGTCCAATGAAGAGAAAGAGGAAATAATGCACCGTTTCTCTGATAACCGGATACAAATCCTTGTGTCCACGACAGTGGTGGAAGTAGGAGTGGATGTTCCTAACGCCAGCCTTATGGTTATCTATGATGCCGATCGTTTCGGCCTTTCGCAGCTTCACCAGCTTCGCGGTCGCGTCGGAAGAGGGGAACGGCAGAGCCACTGTATTTTACTGGCCGATCCCAAAGGGGAGACCGGGAAAGAGAGAATGAAAATCATGACCGAAACGACGGATGGTTTCCGTCTTTCGGAAGAGGATCTGAAAATAAGGGGACCGGGTGATTTTTTCGGAAAGAAACAGAGCGGTTTGCCGGAATTCAAAGTTGCGGATATGGTACACGATTACAGGGCGCTCGAGACGGCGAGAAAAGATGCCGCCGAAATCATTGAAAACGGCTGGCTCGACCGGAATCAGAGTTTTGAGCCGTTGAAAGAAATGCTGAGAAGAGATATGGAGAAACTGGACGAATCACTCGATTAGCACTCAATTGTTGCGTTTAAGCCCGTACTATAATATATTACTGTTAGTACCTAGTCATAAAATGGACGGTGGATAAGATAAGATGAAAAAAAGAAAACAGATAAGACAGCAGGAGCTCCAGGAGACAATCGAGGCCACCCCGTTCGTAACGGACGACGAACTCGCGAAAAAATTTTCAGTGAGTATTCAGACGATACGGCTCGACAGAATGGAACTTCAAATACCTGAGGTCCGCGAACGGATCAAGTCCGTTGCGACTAACGAGTGGACGGAAACGGTTAAGGCGCTTGCTATAGACGATGTAATCGGAGAAGTGATCGACCTTGAACTTGAATCCAAAGCTATTTCCGTTATGGACATCAGGGAAGAACACGTATTTTCGAGAAATGATATCGCCCGCGGGCACCACTTGTTTGCTCAGGCCAACTCACTTGCTGTTGCAGTTATAAATGACGAACTGGCGCTTACAGCCCGCTCCACCCTTAAATTCACAAGACAGGTGAAGCGCGGGGAACGGGTGGTAGCAAAAGCACGCGTAGGTGGTACAGACGATAAAAACAGAACGATAGTCGAAGTGGACAGTTATGTAGGTCAGGAAAAAGTGTTTCAGGGTACTTTTTATATGTATCGTTCTGAGGAGTAGAAGGAGAGAGACAGGATGAAGATTGTACTGGATGCTATGGGCGGAGACCACGCTCCGGAAGAGATGGTGTATGGAGCAATGGAAGCCGTCAATACATACGAAGACGTGGAGATTACACTTGTCGGGGATGAGAAGGAAATAAACAGATTTTTATCTCCTCACAACCGTTTGCAGGTCCTTCATGCCCCGGAAGTGATAACGAATGAAGATGAACCTGTAAGGGCGGTAAGAAGGAAGAAACAGTCCTCCCTCGTCCTTTCTGCAGAAGAAGTGAAGCAGGGGAGAGCGCAGGCTTTCATATCAGCGGGTAATACAGGAGCGCTCATGAGCGCGGGGCTTTTTGTCATCGGCAGGATCAAAGGGGTGGACCGTCCGGCGCTCAGTCCAACTCTGCCGACACTGGATGGCCGCGGATTCCTCATGCTTGATGTCGGTGCCAACACCGATGCAAAAGCGGCACACCTCCTTCAATACGGAATCATCGGCTCCATTTATGCCGAAAAGGTCAGGGGCATCGCAAACCCGAGAGTAGGACTTCTGAACGTCGGTACGGAAGACGGTAAAGGCAGTGAACTGACGAAACAGGCTTTCTCGCTCTTACAGGAGGCCCCTGTCAATTTTATCGGCAATGTGGAAGCCAGGGATCTTTTGAGCAGTGCTGCGGACGTGGTGGTAACGGATGGTTTCACTGGAAATATAGCACTTAAGACCATCGAAGGTACAGCCATGAACCTGTTTTCGATGATAAAGGAAACGTTCATGTCGAATGCCAAAACGAAAATCGCCGCTTCGCTCGTGAAGAATGACATGAGAGGGCTGAAAAATAAGATGGACTATTCCGAGTACGGCGGGGCAGGCCTGCTTGGACTTTCCGCCCCTGTTATCAAAGCACACGGTTCTTCGAATCGTACAGCGGTGGTCAACGCTGTACGGCAGGCCCGTGACATGGTGGAGAATAATGTTTCCGAAACGATCAAAACTACTCTTGAACAAAAAGGAGGCGAAGAAGAATGAAAAAAGTTGCATTTGTTTTTCCCGGTCAGGGATCTCAAAAAGTGGGTATGGGGAAAGAGATGTATGATTCCTCTGCCCAGGTAAAAAAGTTATTCGACGAAGCTGATGAAGCTCTCGGCTACTCGCTTACATCGCTTATGTTCGAAGGGCCGGAAGAGGAGCTTACAAAGACGGAAAATGCGCAGCCTGCACTGCTGCTCGTGAGTGTGGCTATAGATCAGCTGCTGAAGGAAGAAGGAATCAGACCGGCTATGACTGCAGGGCACAGTCTTGGGGAGTATAGTGCTCTCGTTTCTTCCGGCTCTCTCGGAAGTCTTGAAGCTCTTCGTCTGGTACATAACCGCGGAAAGCTTATGGAAGAAGCGTATCCTTCAGGTAAAGGCGCCATGAGTGCTGTACTTGGTCTTTCCGTTGAAGAAATACAGGAGAAGCTGGAGCAAGTCGATGGAGTTGTGAACGTGGCGAATATCAACTGTCCCGGACAGATAGTGATTTCCGGTGATAAACCTGCGGTACAGAGTGCCGGTGAGATATTGCAGGACAAAGCGAAACGGGTGATGCCTCTGAATGTAAGCGGACCGTTTCACTCCGATCTTATGAAACCGGCTGCGGATGACTTCGAGGATCATCTGCACAAAGCTACTGTGAGGGATGCAGAGATTCCGGTATACGCGAACGTGACTGCTGCTCCTGTCACGGAAAAAGACGAAATAAGCCGCCTTCTCGTAGAGCAGCTGTATTCTCCGGTACGGTTTCAGGAGACGGTTGAAGCTTTTGTGAACGAAGGTGTGGATGCAGTAGTGGAAATCGGGGAAGGGAAAGTATTGTCAGGGCTTGTCCGTAAAGTGGCCCGAAGAATGAAAACTTTCCAGATCAATAATGAAGAAAGCCTTGAAACATTCATCAACTGGTACAGGGAGGGAGAAAAATGATAAATGGACAAACTGCACTCGTAACAGGGGCATCCCGCGGAATCGGCAGAGCGATAGCCCTCGAGCTCGCCTCACACGGCGCAAAAGTTGCGGTGAACTATGCCGGAAACGAACAGAAAGCTCAGGAAGTCGTCGAAGAGATCCAATCCTCAGGTGGGGAAGCAATTAAGATCAGGGCGGATGTCTCAAACGGGGAAGATGTGAAGGCGATGATTAAAGAAGTGGTGGATACCTTCGGCAGTCTGGAATTGCTCGTGAATAATGCCGGGATCACTAAGGATAATCTGCTGATGAGAATGAAAGAAGAAGATTTTGAAGCGGTTATCGATACGAATCTGAAAGGTGTATTTTTAACTACAAAAGCAGTGACAAGACAAATGATGCGTCAGAAATTCGGACGTATTGTGAATGTCTCCTCGATAGTGGGAGTGTCCGGGAATCCGGGTCAGGCTAACTACGTAGCTGCAAAATCAGGGGTTATCGGTCTTACGAAATCAAATGCTAAAGAACTGGCTGCTAAAAACGTCCGTGTCAATGCCGTAGCACCCGGCTATATAGCAACTGATATGACGGACGAACTGACGGACGAACAAAAAGCACAGATGCTTTCTCTCGTTCCCCTTAATCGTCTTGGAAGTGGAGAAGAAGTAGCCAGAGTCGTCCGTTTTCTTCTGGATTCGGACTCCGACTATATGACCGGACAGACCCTCCATGTGGATGGCGGTATGGTTATGTAGCCGGAAAGACGAATGTTTAAGAAAAATTTATAAATAGATCTTAAACATATGGTTTTTTAGGGGAAAATTTACTATAATATCTGAAGGGAGGTGAGCTCCAATGGCAGAGACATTTGAAAAAGTGAAAGAAATCATTGTAGATCGTCTGGATGTTGAAGAATCCAAAGTAACGATGGAAGCGTCTTTCAAGGAAGACCTGGAAGCTGATTCACTTGACGTAGTCGAACTTGTAATGGAACTTGAAGACGAGTTTGATATGGAAATTTCCGATGAAGAAGCTGAAAAAATCAATAAAGTGGGAGACGCTGTCAATTACATAGACAGTCAGTCTTAAAACAGAGAGCTGCCTGAACCACAGGCAGCCTTTCCTGTAAAGAACGGGTTAGTACAAGAACAAAGTAAAGGGACGGGTGAGTCATGGGGGATTTTAACAAACTTCAGAAACAAATGAACGTCCGATTTTCTGATGTAAAGCTTCTTGAACAGGCTTTCACCCATTCATCTTATGTGAATGAGCATCGGCACACGGAGCGCAAGGACAATGAGCGTCTCGAATTTCTCGGAGATGCCGTACTTGAGCTCGGGGTATCCCAGTACTTATACAGAAAATACCCGAACATGGAAGAAGGAGATTTGACCAAGCTGCGGGCTTCTATCGTATGTGAAGCATCACTCGTAGACTTTGCCAATGATCTCAATTTCCAGGAATACGTACTTCTCGGTAAAGGGGAGGAGATGACCGGCGGACGTCACAGACCGGCTCTCTTGGCTGATGTGTTCGAAGCATTCATCGGCGCTCTTTATCTGGATCAGGGGTTTGACCGGGTATTATCTTATTTAGGCTACTATATTTACCCTAAAATCAAGCGTGGTGCTTTTTCTCATGCGATGGATTATAAAAGTCAGCTGCAGGAACATATCCAGCGTGAAAAACAGGCGGACATTGACTATGAAATAGTGGATGAGCGAGGGCCGGCCCATAACAGGGAGTTTGTCGCTCACGTCCATATTCACGGGGATACTGCGGGCATCGGAGTAGGAAGAACGAAGAAAGAGGCAGAACAGAGAGCTGCTGAAGAAGCTCTGGACAAATTACAGTAATATAAGTCACAATCAACGAAAAAAGACCCGAGCACACGCTATACCTGGACGGATTTCAAAAAAGAAATCCTGCTTCCGGATGCAG
Organism: Salimicrobium salexigens; assembly: GCF_900156705.1. Taxonomy (NCBI): domain Bacteria; kingdom Bacillati; phylum Bacillota; class Bacilli; order Caryophanales; family Bacillaceae; genus Salimicrobium; species Salimicrobium salexigens. The sequence goes on from NZ_FTOK01000003.1 coordinate 84,651, forward strand.
CGGTGCAAAGGGTCTTTTTATTAGTGGTCAATTTTCGGTTCCTCTCAGACCGGTTCTGTAAACCGGGAGGGGCGGAGCGGGAATTGCTGATTTATTGTGCTTTTCTGTACTGCGACATTTCGGAGACGAAAGCCTGGATTTCAGGCACGCTGAGCTGGCCTTTCATTTCGGCGACATCGTACAGCTCTTTGATATCATAGTAATGATCCATGTCGAAATCTTCCGACTTAAGCATACTCCGGTTGACGAGCTGTAGTTTATCTGCGAGTGTCTCAATCATGTAATCCAGATTCTCTCTGTTTGCTTCCTCAAGATTCATAGTCTCTCTCCCTTTAATTTTACTAATGTCCATGATAGAGGATTATCCACGATTTTAAAACCCCCAAATGACAGGTGCGCGACGTCTTTGTTGTATGATAAAATGTACGGGTTAGAGTAAGTATTCACATACAGGAGGATTAATAAATGTTCCTCAAAAACTTGGAAACTGTAGGATTCAAATCCTTCGCTGATAAAATAGATGTACAGTTCGTGCCCGGGGTCACAGCAGTGGTAGGGCCGAACGGAAGTGGAAAGAGTAATATTACGGATGCCATTCGCTGGGTGCTCGGAGAACAGTCGGCACGCTCACTGAGAGGAAGCAAAATGGAAGATGTGATATTCGCCGGCAGCGAGACGAGGCGTTCCCAGGGTTATGCTGAAGTCAGTCTCACCCTTGATAACCGGGATAAAACACTGCCGCTCGAATATGATGAGGTTCAGGTGAGTCGAAAAGTGTACCGTACGGGGGAAAGTGAATTTCTGATAAACAAAGAACCATGCAGACTTAAAGACATTGTGGAGTTGTTTATGGATTCGGGGCTTGGTAAAGAAACGTTTTCCATCATCAGTCAGGGAAAGGTTGAGGAGATTCTGAACTCCAAACCGAAAGATCGCCGTGTTATTTTTGAAGAAGCTGCCGGCGTGTTGAAATATAAACAGCGTAAGCAGAAGGCGGAAGGAAAACTTGAAGAAACGGAAGCCAATCTATACAGAGTGAAAGACATTCTTTCTGAGATCGAAGGAAGAGTCGAACCTTTAAAAAGGCAGGCCTCGATAGCTTCCGACTATCTTGAGAAAAAAGAAGATCTGAAGAAAGAAGAAGTGGCTTTATTAGTAACTCAGATTGAAGACATGGATGAAGAATGGAAGATGTTGGAAGAAACGATTGAAAATCAGCGTCAGCAGGAGCGGAAACTTGCTGAAAAAGTTGCCGGACAGGAACAGAAAATCGCTGAAATCCGCGAGAAATCCTCGTATACGGATAACTCCATTGAAGAGACGCACGGGCAGCTGCTTCAATGTACAAAAGAACTGGAAAGTCTTACCGGGAAGCGCGAACTGTTCCAGGAGAAGAAGAAACATTATGAAGAGAAAAAAGAAGCCCTTGAGCATAATCAGAGTAAATTACGTGAAGAACTGAAAGAGCTTGAGGACCTTTCCCGGGAAGCGGAACAGACCAGGACGGAGAAAAAACAGAAAGTGCAGAACACGAAAGCCGAACTTAAGACGACGGCAAGTGTGCTCTACGAAGAAATCGAAACCATCGATGAAACGATTGAAAGCCTGAAAGCCGATTATATCGATTTGCTTAACGAGCAGGCTGCAAAACGAAATGAGAAACAGCATTTGAACAAACGTCTTCATCAGCTAGATACCGCTCACTCCGATACCAGAACGAAAAAACTTCGGGAAGAACTCGAAGATGTGAAGAATCAGCTTAAGGAGGTTTCTGAGAAACTGCGCCCTCTGGAAGAAGAGGAGCAACGGCTCAAGGACGCCTGTGACGTGAAGTCGAAAGAGTGGACAGAGACGAAGAACTCCTATGAAGAATGGCGTCAGAAGCTTTACCAGGGTTATCAGCATATGGAAAGTTTCAAGTCCCGTAAAAACGCTCTTGAGGAGATGAAAGAATCATTCGCCGGTTATTTTCAGGGCGTGAAAGCCGTGCTGAAAGCGCGTGAAGAAAGAAAGATAAGCGGAATAGAAGCTTCTGTGCTTGAAGCTCTGTCTATACCCGAGGAGTATATGACGGCTATCGAAACGGCTCTCGGCGCTCAGGCTCAGCACGTAATAACCGAAAATGAAAAATCTGCCCGCAATGCTATCGAATGGTTGAAAAAAACCAATCAGGGACGGGCTACTTTTCTGCCGCTCGATGCTGTGAAAGAACGTTTCGTTCCGGAAAGGACGATCGAGAACCTCCGGACTCTCGACGGCTTCATAGGAGTGGCGAGCGCTCTTGTTGAGGCCGAGGAGAAACACCGCGTCATTCCTGACCATCTGCTCGGTCATATAATAATTGCCCGGGATCTTCAGAGCGCAAACGCTATTGCAAAGGCTACCGGAAGAAAATTCAAGGCTGTAACGCTTGAAGGAGACGTAGTGAACCCGGGAGGATCGATGTCCGGAGGGGCGAAATCAGGGAAATCCTCTTCTCTTTTCACTCAGGAACAGGAGCTTAAAGAACTCCGGAAAAAGGTGGCGGATTACGACCGGAAGATGCAAAATGCCGAGAAAAAAGTGAAAAACCTCAAGGAAAGTATGAATGAAAAAGAAAAATCCCTTCGTGAGCTGGAAGAGGAAAATGACTCCATCAAAGAGCAGGCACGCAGATGCCGGGAAAAAGAAAAAGAGCTGCAATTCTCCCTCTCTAATTATGAAGAGCGCCTTTCTTTCCTGGATAAGGAATACTCCCAGCAGAAAGAGGAGCAGGTCAGAACGGAAGAAGACGGAAAAAAAATTGAACTGGAATTAAAAGATCTGGAAGACAAAATCAGCCGTACGAGTGAGGAAGTGGATCGCCTCACTCTCGTGAAAAAGGAGAAGGAAGAGAACAGGGAAACGCTCGTTGCGAAGGAACAGGAGCTGAAAGTTGCTCTTGCCACTCAGAAAGCAGAAGCGGAAAATGCGGAAGATCACTATGCTCAGGTTACTTCAGCATACGAAGAGAAGCAGAATGCTCTCAAAGAAGTCGAGAAGAATCACACGGAGCTCATGGAATTTTTTGATAACAAAGAGACGAAAGAAGAGATAGAAAAGAAGATCACTGTTAAGAAAGAACAGGAGAAAACACTGTCAGACACTCTCAACAACCTGAAAGAAAAGCGTCGTTCCTACCAGGAGGAAATGGAAGAACTCGATACACAGTTGCGGGAGGATCACAGAATCCATTCGAATTATCTGCAGAATCTTCAGGACAAAGAAGTGAAGGCGAATCGTCTTGATGTGGAACTCGAAAATTCACTGCGGTATTTAGAAAAAGAATACGTAATGACGTTTGAGAAAGCGAAAAGCATCTATCATCGCGTAGACAACACAGATGAAGCTGTTACGAGAGTAAAACTTATCAAACGCGGGATCGATGAACTCGGAAATGTGAATCTTTCGGCTATTGATGAATATGAGGAAGTGAAAGAACGTTTTGATTTCCTCAAAGACCAGGAAGAGGATCTCATATCCGCTAAAGAAACCTTACGTAACGTAATGAACGAAATGGATGACGAAATGAAACGCAAGTTCGAAGAGACATTTGTACAGATACGGGGAGAGTTCAACGGAGTGTTCAACCAGCTCTTCGGCGGAGGGAAAGCCGATCTGAAACTTACCGACCCTGATGATATGCTGGAGACCGGGGTGGAGATCATCGCCCAGCCTCCGGGTAAGAAACTTCAGAATATGAGCCTTCTCTCCGGGGGAGAACGTGCATTAACGGCCATTACCCTGCTTTTTTCCATTTTGAAAATTCGCCCCGTTCCGTTTTGTGTACTCGACGAAGTGGAAGCGGCTCTGGATGAAGCCAATGTGGACCGATTTGCAAGATTCCTTACGGAGTTCAGTACCGATACACAGTTTATCGTAATTACCCACCGCAAAGGCACGATGGAACATGCTGATGTTCTTTACGGAGTCACGATGCAGGAGTCCGGCGTCTCGAGCGTAGTTTCGGTCAGGCTGGAGGAATCGGAATCACTACTAGAAGTGTAAAGAGAGGAAGATTATATGGGATTTTTTAAGAAATTGAAGGAAAAGTTCACACCTATTGAAGTGGAAGAACCTGTAGATCATGACGATAAGGTCGCCGATACGGGGGAGAGTGAAGGAGATCATCAGGAAGCTGAACGGTCGGAAGCTGTGCCGGAAGAAAAGACCGGGGAAGAAGAACGGGCGAAAGAAGCCGGAGAAGTAAGTGAGGAGCCTGCTGAAGAGCCGGCAGAAACGGAAGAAGAGCAGACGGACCCGGTTACTGAAAACCGGGAACCGGAAGAGACGGAAGAACCGGATCAGGCAGAGCTGGAGCCACCGGAAGTTACGGAACCCGAGCAGGAACTCGAAGCCCCTGAATCTGAAACCGGGGAAGCCCTGCCTCTGCTGGAGCCGGAAGAAACGGAAACTTCAGAGCCTGAGGAGGGACTCACGGAAGAACAGAAGCGGGTCTCCCTTGCAGAAAAATTCAAAATGGGGCTCACCAAAACCCGTAATTCATTTTCGACGAGAATCAACGAACTCGTAGCAAAATATCGGGAAGTCGACGAAGACTTTTTCGAGGAGCTTGAAGAAGTACTGATCTCAGCCGATGTCGGGGTCCATGCCGTTATGGATCTGATTGAGGAACTTGAAGCGGAAGTGAAGCGCCGCAATATAAAAGATACGAAGGAAGTGCGGGAAGTAATCTCAGAGAAACTCGTGGAGCTTTATTACGGGGATGAAGACGAAGAAGAAGTGGAAGGTCTGAAGGAAGTGGAAGACGGGCTGACTGTCTATCTCTTCGTCGGAGTGAACGGCGTCGGAAAAACGACGTCTATTGGTAAACTGGCTCATCAGTTGAAACAGGATGGCAAAAAAGTGATGCTGGCCGCTGCAGATACATTTCGGGCCGGTGCTATCGAACAGCTTGATGCCTGGGGAAGCAGAGTCGGTGTAGATGTTGTGAAACATAGTGCGGGAAGCGACCCGGCGGCAGTAGTATATGATGGCATCAAAGCCGCTAAGTCGAGGAAGGCGGACGTCCTCATATGTGATACTGCCGGCAGACTTCAAAATAAAGTCAATCTGATGAATGAACTCTCTAAAGTGAAAAAAGTGATAACGAGAGAAATACCTGAAGCACCTCATGAAGTTCTGTTGACTCTGGATGCCACTACCGGCCAGAACGCGATGAGCCAGGCTAAAACGTTTGCTGAAGCTACGGATGTTACCGGGATTGTTCTGACGAAATTGGACGGAACTGCCAAAGGCGGTATCATTCTTGCCATACGAAAAGAGCTGGAGATTCCCGTGAAGCTGGTGGGGCTCGGGGAAAGTGTCGATGATCTGGAACCATTCGATGCTCACGCCTTCGTCTACGGACTGTTTGCGGACATGATTGATGAATATGAGGAGCCGGAAGAAAAGGAATAATCCTTGACAGTACAGAAATATCTCCGTTAGTATTGAATTTTGTAAAGGCATTTCACTTAACAAGGAGTTTTAAGGATGCTAGAGAAAACTACGAGAGTTAATTTTTTATTTGATTTTTACCAGTCTCTTTTAACTCCGAAACAGAGGAATTATATGGAGCTCTATTTTCTGGAAGATTATTCCCTCGGTGAAATATCGGAGACATTCGATGTATCCCGGCAGGCTGTCTATGACAACATCCGGCGTACAGAAATGATGCTTGAAGAATACGAAAAAAAATTACTTTTATACGATAAATTCAGTAAGCGGCAGAAGCTGCTGGAAATGATGTCACAATCGCTTGAAGAGAGCGACCCGTTCAGGTCATATATTGATGAGTTGCGGGAACTAGAATAAGGGGGTCTTGGAGATGGCTTTTGAAGGGCTTTCGGACCGTTTACAGGGAACGATTCAGAAGATCAAAGGTAAAGGGAAAGTCAACGAACAGGACGTAAAGGAAATGACGAGAGAAGTCCGTCTGGCATTGCTTGAGGCAGACGTAAACTTCAAAGTCGTCAAGGATTTCATAAAAAAAATCCGTGAACGGGCGGTCGGCCAGGAAGTAATGGAGAGTCTGACACCAGGTCAGCAGGTAATTAAGATTGTCAAAGAGGAACTGTCTGAATTGATGGGCGGGGATGAAAGCAGGATAGCCGTAGCTAAAAAGCCTCCTACCGTCATCATGATGGTAGGTCTTCAGGGTGCCGGTAAAACGACTACAGCCGGTAAACTTGCAAATCTTTTAAGAAAGAGCTACAACCGTAAACCGATGCTGGCTGCAGCCGATGTGTACCGTCCGGCAGCAATCGATCAGCTGGAGACGATCGGGAAGCAACTTGATTTCCCGGTTTATTCCGAAGGAACGGATGCAGATCCGGTTGATATAGCCAGACAGGCAGTGGAAGAAGCGAAGGAACAGAACCATGACTATCTCATCATAGATACGGCCGGACGTCTTCACATCGACGGCGAATTGATGGGAGAACTTGGTCGCGTGAAAGAAGCAGTCAACCCGGATGAGATTTTTCTCGTTGTGGACGCCATGACGGGACAGGATGCAGTAAACGTTGCCGAGAGTTTCGATGAACAGCTGGATATCTCCGGTGTGCTCCTCACGAAACTTGACGGAGACACCAGGGGTGGTGCTGCGTTATCCATCAAAGCCGTAACCGGTAAACCTATTAAGTTCGTCGGTATGGGGGAAAAACTCGATGCACTTGAAGTATTCCACCCCGAACGTATGGCTTCCCGTATCCTCGGTATGGGAGATATGCTTTCCCTTATCGAAAAGGCCGAAACTCAGGTGGATGAAAAGCAGGCGAAAGAACTTGAAGCCAAGATGAGGAGTGCTTCTTTTACGTTCGATGATTTTCTTGAACAGATGGCCCAGGTGAAAAATATGGGGCCGCTCGATGAAATCATCGAAATGATACCGGGGGCCAGTAAAATGAAAGGCCTGAAAAACGCATCCTTCGATGACAAGCAGATCGTACACGTAGAAGCGATTATCCAGTCAATGACGAAGAAGGAGCGAAATGACCCTTCCGTAATGAATGCGAGCCGTAAAAAGCGTATTGCGAAAGGGTCCGGGACTTCCGTATCAGAAGTGAACAGGCTCTTAAAACAGTTCAATGAAATGAAAAAAATGATGAAACAGTTCAGTAACCAGAAAGGCAAGAAAGGAAAGGGAATGAATTTTCCTTTTATGTAATGGAAAAATACTTTACACAGTTTATAACTTCTGCTACAATTTCTATCTGTATGAGTCATTAAATTAATTCGGAGGTGCAACAAATATGGCAGTAAAAATTCGTTTGAAACGTATGGGTGCAAAACGTAACCCTTTCTATCGTGTAGTAGTAGCTGACGCCCGTGCTCCACGTGACGGTCGTATCATTGAGCAGATCGGAACATACAACCCTGTAGCTAACCCGATTGCAGTCGACATCGACGCGGAGAAAGCTATGCAGTGGATGAGTGACGGTGCTCAGCCTAGCGACACGGTTCGTAACCTTTTCTCCAAAGAAGGTATTATGAAACAGTTCCACGAGAAGAAAAACAAAAAGTAAAAGTAGTGTGATTACATGAAAGAATTACTTGAAACGATGATCACCCCACTCATTGAATATCCTGAATATCTGAACATTGATGTGAAAGAAGAGCCGGACAAGGCAGTCTATCACGTTATAGTACATCAGGATGACGTGGGGCGTGTAATCGGTAAAAACGGACGTGTAGCAAAATCGATCCGTACAGTCGTATATGCGGCTAATAGAGACAAAACCAGGAAGGTTTATGTTGATATTATGTAAGAAGAGGGAGAGGGACATAGGCCTTTCCCTCTTTTTGCATCCGAAAAGAGGTGCTTCCTTGAAAATCATTAAGAAAGTTCCGGTTAAAGTGGTTCTTACGGAGAAAGAAAGAGAAGCCCAGATAAAAAAATGGGAGACAAGAGAAAGTGATTTGGAAAGAGAAGTCGAACAGTTCCATTTTGAGCGGAAGAAAATGGAAAAGAAGCATGGATCCCTTCCTTCCAACATCGATGACCGCCTCAATAAAGAGATAAGAAAGAGAAAAGCCGAAATAGAAGGTATTCACTATCACATGGAACAGATGCAGCTTCTGCCCGAATTCTACGAGCTGACGATTGATGAGGTCGAGAGCGTAGTGGAGGTCTTAGAAGGAATGAAGTGGCAGACGGTGAAGGAGAGGGAAATTGTAATCGAAGACGGACATGTAAAGCGAGTGAGGGATGAATAAATGGAGACAGAGTATCTTAATGTAGGGCGGATTATTAATACACACGGAATTAAAGGGGAAGTGAAAATAAAAAGAATCACGGATTTTGAGGAACGTTTCCGGGAAGGAAACATTCTTTACTGGTCCCCAGGAGGAACCGGAGAGGTGACCAGATTGATAGTGGAAGCCCACCGTATTCACAAGGGATTCGACCTGCTGAAGTTCCAGGGCTACCCTACTATCAATGAAGTGGAGCCGTTAAAAAACGGTATACTGATGATTCATAAAGAAGATACGACCCCTCTCGGAGCGGAGGAATACTATTTTCATGAAATCATCGGCTGTCACGTATACACGACCGCAGGGTATTATGTCGGGGAAGTGAAAGAGATTATAACCCCGGGGGCCAATGACGTATGGGTGATCGACAGGAAAGAAGAAGGAGATGCACTCATCCCTTATATCGAAGAGGTAGTGGTACAGGTGGACGTGTCGAAAAAAACGATCATAATTGAACCGATGGAAGGGCTGTTGGACTGATGCATATCGATATTCTCACCCTTTTTCCGGAAATGTTCGAAGGTGTACTGAACTCTTCCATACTGAAAAGAGCTCAGGATAGCGGGGCATTCACACACAGATTCATTAATTTCCGTGATTATTCAACGAACAAACACAACAAGGTGGATGATTATCCTTATGGAGGAGGGGCAGGGCTTGTCCTCACCCCTCAGCCGATGTTTGATGCTATGGAGTCGATTAACTCTGAAAAAAAAGCCAGAGTGATACTCATGTGTCCACAGGGAGAACCGTTCACTCAGGCTAAGGCGGAAGAACTTTCCGAAGAAGAGCATCTCGTTTTTTTGTGTGGGCATTACGAAGGTTATGATGAGCGGATAAGAGAGCATCTCGTGACAGATGAAATTTCAATCGGAGATTACGTGCTGACCGGAGGAGAGTTGCCGGCTATGGTAACGATGGATGCAGTCATAAGACTGGTGCCCGGAGTTCTCGGGAACGAGGAATCGGCCCCCAAAGATTCTTTTTCGGATGGGCTGCTGGAGCATCCTCATTACACGAGACCCCAGGATTTCCGGGGGATGGAAGTGCCGGAGGTCCTCACCTCGGGTAATCACGCAAAAATCGAGGAGTGGCGCCACAAAGAGTCTCTGAAACGGACGGCCCTGAGACGTCCTGATCTTCTTGAAAAGATCGAGCTGTCCAAAGGCGATAAAAAGCAGATAGACAAATGGAAAAATAGTTAATAAACCCTTGTACCTCAAGAGGAATTATGCTATATTAAACGTTGTGTTTAAACATTCGGTTTAAGCAAAGAAACGATGTTCCGCTCACTCATAGAGGGAAGAGCATTAGTTAAAAGGAGAGTGAAAACAATGCAGGAACTACTTCATGAAATCACTAAAGATCAGCTTCGTACCGATCATCCGACTTTCCGTGCAGGAGATACTCTTAAAGTACACGTGAAAGTTGTTGAGGGGACTCGTGAGCGTATCCAGGTATTCGAAGGGGTCGTCATTAAACGTCAAAACGGAGGAATCAGTGAAACATTCACTGTACGTAAAGTTTCCTACGGTGTAGGCGTGGAACGTACCTTCCCGCTTCATAGCCCTAGAGTCGCAAAAATCGAACGTACCCGTCGTGGTAAAGTACGTCAGGCTAAGCTTTATTATCTACGTAATCTACGCGGGAAAGCAGCGCGTATTAAAGAAATCATCTAATAGGGAAAAGGAGCTTGCACCGTCAAGCTCCTTTTTTCTAACTGGACAGAAACCATTCGATTACCCCTACCTGTGAACTTGGAAGAATTCCCGGCTGGATACCTGCCAGGACTTTGCCATGCATTATAGATTTTTGAAGAAGGTGTCTGAAATGAAAAAACAGATTATTGATTGGGTAAAAGCTTTAACGGTCGCAGCTTTACTTGCTATTTTTGTGCGCTTCTTTCTGTTTACTCCGGTAATTGTGGAAGGACCTTCCATGCTTCCTAATTTACATAATGGGGATCATCTGATAGTGAGCAAACTGAACTATACCATCGGCTCACCGCATCGTTTTGATATTATAGTTTTCCATGCCACCGAAGAACGTGATTATATTAAAAGGGTTATCGGGCTCCCGGGAGAACACGTAGCGGTAGAAGATGATCAGCTTCTGATAGACGGGGAACCGGTTAAAGAACCGTTTCTTGAAAACGAGGTGGCGTCCATGGGGGACAACATGAACTATACAAGGGACTTCACACTGGAGCAGCTCGAAGGGAATTTTGAAGAAGTGCCGGAAGATTCCGTACTCGTTCTCGGAGACAACAGGCAAAACTCTACGGACAGCCGTGCATTCGGCATGCTCTCCCTGGACAAAGTCGTAGGAGAAGCGGTCATTTCTTACTGGCCTCCCGGGCGTATTCAGTGGCTGGACTAAAGGAGGCAGACAAATGAGTATACAGTGGTATCCGGGTCACATGGCCAAAGCCAGACGTGAAGTGAAGGAGAACCTCAAACTTGTGGATTTCGTCATCGAACTGGTGGATGCAAGAGCCCCTCTTTCATCGCAGAATCCCATGTTGCAGGAAGAAATCCAGGATAAACCGAAACTTGTCGTAATGATGAAGAAGGATCTGGCCGATCCCGGCGTGACGAAGGAATGGATCGACTACTTCGATTCAACGTTTTCCCATGCTGTGGCTGTAGATGTAAATAATCCTAAAAATATACAAAAAATCGCTGAAGCTTCAAGGCAGATAACCGAAGAAAAACTGGAGAAACAAAGGGCCAAAGGGATCAATCCTAGGAATCCCAGGGCGATGATCGTAGGTATACCGAACGTAGGTAAATCTTCCCTCATTAACCGCCTGGCTCATAAGAAAAAAGCGGAAACCGGAGATAAGCCGGGAGTTACTAAAAAACAGCAGTGGATTAAAGTCAAGAACGAGTTTGAACTGCTGGATACCCCGGGTATTCTCTGGCCGAAATTCGAAGAGGAAGTGACCGGCTTCCGTCTAGCCGCCATCGGAACCATCAAAGATCAGATTCTGCCCCAGGATGAAGTAGCCATCTTTATTTTGAATCATTTAAAAGAACGTTACCCGGAACAGCTTGAAGAGAGGTTCGGATTTTCGGACTTCGAAGATGTGGTAGAGGCGTTCGATAAAATTGGAAAGAAAAGAGGAGCACTTGAAGCCGGGGGTGTAGTCGATTATGAAAAAGTGGCTGAAATCATAATTCAGGACCTGAGAAGTAACCGCATAGGCAGAATCAGCTTCGAACGACCGTAACGCGCATGGATTCAGTCCGTGACGCGTTTTTTTATGGGGATCGAAAGAAGGCGTAGTTTATAAAGATACCGGTCATCCGATACAAAAGAAAGGAAGGGATAATGTCATGGAAAAAAAGTCTATTCAGAAGTTAAAAGAAGAAGAACAGACAGGGCTGCTCACCCTTGCAAATCTTCATGAACTGTATGGAGATGAGCGCAAAGGTGTCCAGCAAATCGTGAAACGGATAAGAACAAAGGAAGAGAAAAAGCTTAAGTTAAAAGACAAATGGGACCGGATGAACGGGCTCGAAGAAGATGCGAAGGACCGCGGGCACGCATACGTTGCAGGAATAGATGAAGCGGGCCGCGGACCGATAGCAGGCCCCGTAATGGCTGGAGCTGTGCGTCTGCCGGAATCCTTTGTACTTTATGGACTGGATGACTCGAAAAAATTGTCCGAGAGAGACAAAGATCACTTCTATAATGAAATTATGGCCCGTGCTGATGTGGGTGTCGGAGCGGCCAGTGCCGAAGAAATAGATGAATGGAATATATACAGGGCGACGAAGCTCGCAATGAAACGTGCTGTTTTGAATATGCGGGAAACACCGGATCATCTATTAGTGGACGCAATGGAAGTACCGGTGCCGATCAAACAGGAGTCGTTCGTCAAAGGAGACGAAAGGAGCGTATCGATTGCAGCTGCAAGTGTAATAGCTAAAGTTACGAGAGACCGCTTTATGAAAGAAGTGGATAAAAAGTACCCGGGATATAACTTTCTGAAGAACAAAGGGTACGGAACGAAAGAACATATGGAAGCTATAAAAGAAAAAGGTATTACCCCTTATCACAGAAAAAGCTTTGTTCCTGACGGTATAAAATGAGAGAGGAGAGACGGGATGAGTTCTATCATGGATAATTTGTTCCAATCGATTCAAAAAATACATAAACAGGCCCCGCTCTCCCTGAACAACGGGAAAGTGATTAACGGGAGGGTGATCGACCTTTTACCCGGAAATCGTGCCGTAGTGGACATTGGACGAAAACAGATAAACACCCGTCTGGAAACTTCTCTCACCAAAGGAGGAAGGTATCTTTTTCAGGTGGATGCCCGCACTACCCCCGTCCGATTGAAAGTTGTATCGGAACAGACAGGGGCAGGGAAGGACACCCCTTTGCAAACGTGGATGAATGAGCGGGGGATAAAGACGAACAGGCAAACGATGGCGCTTATAAAAACGCTGTTAAACAAACAGATTCCTTTCACTCCCCAGGAACTGAGACAGGCCGTCACCATTCTTCAAAACGGAAAATCCGGTCCGGCTATGTCAGTCATTGAAGATATGTTTGAAAAACAGCTTCCGATAAGAACCCCGGTTTTTCAAGCTTTAGCTGCAGGGAAACAGCACCAGCTAAGTGAACTCTTCCGTGCCCTTGGAGAAGGAGGTGCACCTTTTTCACCCGGGTCCCGGGCATCCCTGCTGGTAAATTCCATAATGCCTCCCGCTGCAGACGCCAGTTTCGAGAAAGCCGCACAGGTGAAACTGCTTCAGGAAGTTCAAAGCAACAGCCGGCAATCGTTCCAGCTTTTTAAACAGGCCGGAATCCTTCCGGAAACTGAAACATACGCTCAGTTTAAAAAGAAGGTGCTGCTTTCCGTAATGGGAGGGCCTGACGGAAAAAGTACGATAGCCTCAGGGACGGGGAAACAGATTTCCCCCCATATCGTCAGCGACATGAACAGACTCCTTCCCATTTCAGGAAAAAATTCTTTATCAGCCGTCCATGCTTCCGGGAATCATGAAGTGGTTTCAGGGAAGAATGCCGGTAAAATTCAGGAGCTGTTCAACGGCCAGCTTCACGTTTCTTCGAAGCAATTCCAGCAGATGAAGGGGTGGAAAGAACAGCTTAATAAAATAGTCCATTCGGAAGAACCTCCGTCCCGGGCTCTGCTGGAAGCTTTCGTCACCAATCACCGGAAACTTGAAACAGCGGGGGTTTTCCAAAAGGTGACAGGAAAGCTTTCAGGAGAGGAAGAGTCATCTTTCCGAAGGATAATCCAACAAATTCCACGTGAGGTGGCTAATTTGCTGGAGAAGCGCCCCGGCAGCGTTTCTGAGCAGTGCCGGTCTTCAGTGATGAATGAAGCCATCAGGACAGTAGAGCGTTCTGTAAGCAGACAGGTGCCCCCCCATTTCGCGAAACTGTTGAGCGAATGGACTATCTTATCCCAAAAGGAGCTACCTTTACCTCTTCAGGAAAGGATTCTCCTTCAGATGAAAGCTTTTCAGCAACTGAGCGGAATGGACGATGAAGCAACTCTGAACCAGAGCCGGAACACATCGGACATCTCCCTTAAATCGAGCCTGGTCCGGTTGATAACGGAAAGCGGAGGGCAGCGTGCGGAGACAGCGAGAAATTTATTGCAGATGTTCAATTCCATGCAGCTCACCTCTTTACAGGACAGTGCACTCTCCCTTCAGCTTACCCTGCAATTCCCGGGTCAACTTTTGGGTGCCCGCGAAGATGCACACGTGCTTCTGGAAAGTGAAAAAACAGAAACAGGGGCGATCAGCCCTGATAATTGTCACATTCTTTTCTATCTCGACCTTCAGTCCTTGAATGAGACCGTAATAGACATGCAGGTACAAAATCGGAAAGTATATGTTACCGTTTACAACGGCGAAGAAGCGCTTCCCCGGATTGCCGAAGAGCTGAAGAACGACCTTAAGGAAGGAATGGATAAAGCCGGATACTCACTCGGTGATCTGCAGATAAAGCAGGATCGTGGCCAGAACGACGCGGCAGAGTCGAATTCCTTTCATAAGAAGGAAAAGGGAGTGGATTTTCGTATATGAGAGAAAATAAAATTAAAAAAGAAGCGCTGGCGCTCCGCTATGATTCAGAAGAGAGTGGAGCTCCCCGCGTCACCGCAAAAGGGCAGGGGTATATTGCCGAGAGGATTCTGGAAAATGCGCAGGAGGCAGGGGTGCCGGTGCAGGAAGACCCTACGTTGCTCAGCCTTTTGTCCGAAATAAATATCAACGAAGAAATACCTGAAGAGTTATATCTGGCAGTTGCGGAAGTATTTGCATTCATTTACCGGTCTGACCGGGAAATGAAAAATAGAAAAGACTCCATGTAGGACAAGTCATTGAGCTTCATGTGTTACAGTAATGGTACTGAACCGCTCTTTTTTCTTATGCGGAAAGTAACTGCGCTTTTTGATTTCATCGTACAAAAACACCGGAAGAGGAGGGATGCGCTTTCTTTCTGCAGAGGCCGGTGGTCTGAATTTTTTTGTCATTGCTTGTATAACGGTGGACAATGGGAGTTAAACTTTTATACAATAAGACATGCAGTAGAAATTGATGGGAGGATGAAACATGAACATTCATGAGTATCAGGGAAAACAGATCATGCGTGATTTCGGCGTAGCCGTACCGAATGGACACGTTGCATATAATGTCGATGAGGCAGTAGAAGCAGCAGAAAAACTCGGTACTGACGTAACCGTCGTCAAAGCGCAGATTCATGCAGGCGGACGCGGAAACGCCGGCGGTGTAAAAATCGCCAAAAGTCTGGATGACGTACGTACATATGCGGAGGAACTGCTGGGGAAAACTCTGGTAACGCATCAGACCGGTTCAGAAGGGAAAGAAGTTAAGCGCTTACTGATCGAAGAAGGCTGCGATATTAAAAATGAATATTACGTAGGTCTTGTGCTTGACAGAAATACGAGCCGGGTCACTATGATGGCCTCTGAAGAAGGTGGAACAGAAATCGAGCAGGTAGCTGAAGAAACACCGGAGAAGATTTTCAAAGAAGTCATCGATCCGGTTGTCGGCCTCACACCTTTTCAGGCACGCCGTCTGGCTTTTAATATCAATATTCCGAAAGAGTCTCTTTCAAAAGCGGTCAAGTTCATGCTTGGGCTGTATGACGTATTTATGAAAAAAGACTGCTCCATTGCGGAAATCAACCCGCTGGTAACGACAGGAGAGGGAGAAGTTCTTGCACTTGATTCCAAATTGAACTTCGATGACAACGCTCTTTTCCGTCAAAAGGATATCGCTGATCTCAGAGACCTAGATGAAGAGGATCCGAAAGAAATCGAAGCTTCCAAATATGATCTGAGCTATATTGCACTTGATGGAAACATCGGTTGTATGGTCAACGGCGCAGGCCTTGCCATGGCAACTATGGACACCATCAAACACTACGGCGGAGAGCCCGCTAACTTCCTTGACGTAGGGGGAGGGGCCAGCAAAGAAAAAGTTACCGGAGCTTTCAAACTGATTCTTTCCGACGAAAACGTTAATGGAATCTTCGTGAACATTTTCGGAGGAATCATGAAGTGTGACGTAATTGCAGAAGGAATTGTAGCAGCATCCAAAGAAATCGGCCTCGAATTGCCTCTCGTTGTCCGTCTTGAAGGTACGAACGTAAAAGAAGGTAAGAGGATTCTCGACGAGTCCGGATTGAATATTACAGCAGCAGACTCCATGGCTGACGGTGCACAAAAAATCGTAGAATTTGTGAAGTAGAAAGGCGGGAATAGGATGAGTGTATATGTTGATAAGAATACAAAAGTAATTGTCCAGGGGATCACCGGTTCCACAGCATTGTTCCACGCTAAACAGATGCTTGAATACGGGACACAGATTGTGGGCGGAGTAACTCCTGGAAAAGGTGGTACGGAAGTTGAAGGTATTTCGGTATATAATACTGTTGAGGAAGCTGTAAAAGCTACAGGAGCGAACGCTTCTGTCATTTATGTTCCGGCTCCTTTCGCAGCTGATGCAATTATGGAGGCGACGGACGCTGAACTGGATCTGGCCATCTGTATCACAGAGCACATTCCGGTACTGGATATGGTCAAGGTTAAACGGTACATGGAAGGTAAGAAGACACGTCTCGTAGGTCCGAACTGCCCGGGTGTCATTACTCCGGATGAATGTAAAATCGGTATCATGCCCGGTTATATCCACAAAAAAGGCCACGTCGGCGTTGTTTCCCGTTCCGGTACACTGACTTATGAAGCTGTTCATCAACTGTCAGAAGCAGGTCTTGGACAGTCCACAGCTGTAGGAATCGGAGGAGACCCGGTTAACGGTACGGACTTTATCGATGTACTAAAAGCATTCGAAGAAGATGAAGATACGGAAGCTGTTATTATGATCGGTGAAATCGGCGGTACGGCAGAAGAAGAAGCTGCAGAATGGGTGAAAGCCAATATGAGCAAACCTGTCGTCGGCTTTATCGGAGGGCGTACGGCACCTCCAGGCAAGAGAATGGGTCACGCAGGAGCCATCATTTCCGGCGGAAAAGGTACAGCAGACGAAAAAATCCGCGTCATGAACGAATGTGGTATTGAAGTTGCTGAAACGCCTTCTGTAATGGGCGAAACTCTTATTAACGTACTGAAATCAAGCGATCTTTACGACAAATGTAAAACACATTAATCATTTTCAGATAGAGAAGGAGGTCCGCCTCCTTCTCTATCTTTATAAAAAACAAAAAACCGAATAGATCGGATGAGGTGTAAAATGGACGATAAATGGAATTTGTTACTGTTGCAAAGTTCTCCGAACGTAACCCGGAATCTGCTAAGAAAAATGATTGCCCGGGACCCTGATCTTACTACATATATTCACCTTCCCCCCGAACGCTGGTATCTACAGCTTAATATTCCTCTGGAACGTGCAAGAAAAATAAGCAGACACGTCTCTCTCCCCCACACCAATAAGTCCCTCGAGAAAGCTCTGAACAGGTACCACGCCATTATCATTTCAGATACCGTTTATCCGGAACAGCTGAAATGTATACCCGATCCGCCGCTTGTACTTTACGCATCCGGAGACACCGCCCTTCTCGGTCATAAACGGAGTATAAGCGTAATCGGTACGAGAAAGCCTTCCTCATACGCTCTGCCGGCTATGAAGAAAGTTCTTCTCCCCCTGATCAAAGAAGACATCTGTTTCGTAAGTGGAATGGCCGCAGGAGTTGATCAATATGCTCACCGGCTTGCTCTCCGGAACGGGGGGAGGACTGTCGCTGTTCTCGGCTCCGGTCTGGACAATGTCTATCCGGTGAACGATCTTGCTCTTTATCAGGAATTGATGAATAAAGAGCTCGTCATAACGGAGTATGCACCTCACGTCACGCCCCGAAAATTTCATTTCCCGGAAAGGAACCGGATCATTTCAGGATTAAGTGAGGCTACTGTAGTAGTGGAAGCCCGGATGAGGAGCGGTACGATGATTACGGTGGATCAGGCTCTCGAGCAGGGAAAAGATGTCTATGCGTTCCCGGGACCGGTAGGCAGCAAAACGAGCGAAGGCTGTCACGCCATCATTGACCAGGGAGCGAAAATAGTCCATACTCATCGGGATATCCTGAACCCTTAAATGGAAGAAAAAAGTTTAACCGGTTTGACAAAGTGATTGTATCTATTCAATAATGAGTAAGATTTAATTTATAAAAACCTCTATGGGAGGCTTGTACATGGCAGACTATCTGGTAATCGTCGAATCACCTGCTAAAGCTAAAACAATTGAAAGGTATCTGGGCAAGAAATATAAAGTGAAAGCATCTCTCGGACACGTCCGTGATCTGCCGAAGAGTCAGATGGGGGTAGATGTGGAAGCGGAAGATTTCAGCCCGAAATATATAACGATACGCGGTAAAGGACCCGTATTGAAAGAACTTAAAACTGCTGCAAAAAAAGCGAAAAAAGTATATCTGGCTGCCGACCCCGACCGTGAAGGAGAGGCGATCGCCTGGCACTTGGCCCACGCTCTTAATATAGACGGGGGAAGTGAGTGCCGGGTTGTGTTTAATGAGATCACGAAAGATGCCGTCAAGGAATCTTTCAAAAATCCGAGGACCATCAACGAAGATCTTGTAAAAGCACAACAGGCGCGTCGTATTCTTGACCGTCTCGTCGGTTACAACATCAGTCCGATTTTATGGAAGAAAGTTAAAAAAGGTCTCAGTGCCGGACGGGTGCAGTCGGTTGCTGTGAAACTGATCATCGATCGGGAAAAAGAAATAAATAATTTCACACCCGAAGAATACTGGTCCATTGAAGGGAACTTCAAAAAAGGTAAAGAATCGTTCGAAGGTTCCTTTTACGGAGTAGATGGCAAAAAACAGAATTTAAATTCCGAAGAAGACGTCACAGCCATTACGAAGCGTCTTCAGGGAGACAAATTCGAAGTACAGAAAGTGAATAAAAGGGAAAGAAGAAAAAATCCGGCCCCCCCGTTCACTACGTCATCACTTCAGCAGGAAGCTGCAAGGAAACTCAATTTCCGGGCGAAGAAAACGATGATGCTTGCCCAGCAGCTCTATGAAGGTGTCGACCTTGGAGGAAAACAGGGGACGGCAGGTCTTATTACGTATATGCGTACCGACTCCACCCGTATTTCCGAAACGGCCAAATCGGAAGCGCTCGATTACATTGTGGAAGAATTCGGGGAGGAGTTCAGCGCATCAGAGAAAAAGAAGGAAAAGAAAAAAGAAGGGGCCCAGGACGCTCACGAAGCTATTCGTCCCACTTCCACGCTGAAAGAACCTTCTTCTCTTAAAAAGATCCTTTCGAGAGATCAGTACCGATTATATAAACTGATCTGGGAACGTTTCGTAGCCAGCCAGATGGCCCCTGCTGTCATGGATACGATGACGGTTCATTTGTATAATGAAGGAGTGGAATTCAGAGCAACGGGATCGGATATTAAATTTAAAGGTTTCATGAAAGTGTACGTAGAGGGAGAAGATGATAGCAGTAAAGATAAGAATAAACAGCTGCCTCACCTCGAGGAAGGGATGACGGTCGAAGCAGAAACTGTCGAACCCAGCCAGCATTTTACACAACCGCCTCCGAGGTATACGGAGGCAAGGCTCGTACGTACGCTTGAGGAACTCGGTATAGGCCGTCCGTCCACTTTTGCTCCTACGCTGGATACGATACAGCGAAGAGGCTACGTGTCTCTCGACAATAAACGGTTTATTCCTACAGAGCTTGGAGAAATAGTGCTGGAGCAGCTGCTCGCATATTTTCCGGAAATCCTCGATGTGGAATTCACGAAGAAGATGGAGGATGATCTGGACAGTATTGAAGACGGGGAGGAAGACTGGATACGCGTTCTCCGGGAGTTCTACAAAGGATTCGAACCCAGACTGACTACTGCTGAGAAAGAAATGGAAGAAATCGAGATAAAAGATGAACCGGCAGGGATCGCCTGTGAAAAATGCGGTCACGAAATGGTCTACAAGATGGGGAGATACGGTCAGTTCCTCGCCTGTTCCAACTTCCCTGACTGCAGAAATACAAAGCCTATTCTGAAGAAAATAGATGTCACTTGCCCTAAGTGTGAAAAGGGAGAGATTGTAGAAAGAAAAAGTAAGAAGAACAGGAAATTTTATGGCTGTGAACGATACCCTGATTGTGATTTCATTTCCTGGGACAAACCGATCAGCAGGCCATGTCCGAAATGTGAGTCCCTTCTCGTAGAGAAAAGACTGAAAAAGGGTAATCAGATACAGTGTACGGAATGTGATTACAAAGAGGAACTTCAGGAAAAATGAGTATGTGAAACGAAGCTGATGACGAAAGGACAAAAACCGGATGTTCAATTCGGCACCATGTTCTTCCACGATTGTTCCATAAATAACAGACCCGGCGAACCCGTATATCACTGTGCGGTTTTGCCGGGTCTGTTCAATTTTGTTTCCGTTTCATTCTCTGCGGAAGCTAATCGTTGACAGTAGCAAAACGCTTCTATATAATAAGCGCTTGTGGTAAAATGTTTGATGTCGGTGACAATTCTGAATTTTGTTACAATTTTGTTAAATATGTTGTAATTACTTGTTTTCAATGATATCATTTAGTCGTTTTGTGAGGTGAAGTGAATGACGGGATACGAAGAGTGGTTGCGTCAGTATATGGAATATTTGCAGATTGAAAAAAATGCTTCATCTAACACCATACAAATGTATAAAAGAGATCTTGAGGAATTTGAACAATTTCTTCAACAGGAAGTCATCCAGAGCATCGTACATATCGATATGGGGGTTGTGCGTTTATATTTGTCGCAATTATATGACAACAGTCTCTCAAGAAGGTCGGTCTCCCGAAAGCTTTCCTCTTTACGGGGATTCTTCCGATTCATAGAAAGAGAAGGCGGGATTGAAAAGAACCCTGTAATGGAAATGCACCTGCCCAAAGAAAACAAATACATTCCTCAATTCTTTTATGAAGAGGAAATAAATGAATTATTCAAAGCAGCGGAGACTTCAACACCGCTTGGACAGAGGAATATGGCAATTCTCGAATTGCTGTATGGTACCGGTATACGGGTGAGTGAATGTGCCGGTCTGGATGTGGATCGAATAGATTTTTCTCTGTCGACGATTCTGGTCACAGGGAAAGGGCGGAAGGAAAGATATGTTCCCTTCGGTGAATATGCCAAAAACGCTCTCGAACGATACTTGAATGAGGGACGTGTACAGCTGCTGAATAAAAGTGGCACCGCCTCCTCCAAAGTATTTCTTAACAACCGGGGGCATCCGATAACCCCGAGGGGGATCAGAGTAGTACTGGACAAACTCGTCAAAGATGCTGCTATGACAATTGACATCCATCCCCATAAAATAAGGCATACGTTTGCTACGCATTTGCTGAATGAAGGGGCGGACTTACGTTCCGTTCAGGAATTGCTCGGTCATGATCATTTATCAAGCACTCAAATATATACCCATGTTTCAAAAGACAGACTGAAGGATGTATACAGAAACAGTCATCCGAGAGCCAGAAAGTGAGGGTCAGAGCAATGGAAAATACATTCCACGCAACAACTATATTTGCCGTCCGGCATAATGGGAAAAGTGCCATGTGTGGAGACGGTCAGGTTACAATGGGGAACCAGGTAGTCATGAAGCATAAAGCGACGAAGGTAAGAAAATTGTACGGAGGCCGGGTGCTTGCCGGTTTTGCAGGTTCCGTAGCCGATGCATTCACTCTATTCGAAAAGTTCGAAGCTAAACTTGAAGCTTTTGACGGTAACCTGGCGCGTGCATCCGTTGAGCTGGCTAAAGAGTGGAGGGGCGACCGCATGCTCCGCAAACTTGAAGCTATGCTCATCGTGATGGACGATAAAAAAATGTTCCTTTTATCAGGTACCGGCGAAGTCATCGAGCCGGATGACAACATTCTGGCTATCGGGTCCGGCGGAAACTTCGCCCTGAGTGCGGGTCGTGCGCTGATGAGATATGCGCCGGAAAAACAGGCTGCAGAAATCGCTGAAGCTGCACTCACAATCGCCGGTGAAGTATGTGTGTTCACTAACGACCAGCTGACGCTGGAAGTACTTGAATAAAGGAGGCCAGAATATGTCTGTAGACTTGACACCACAGAAGATCGTAGAAAAACTGGATCAGTATATCATCGGTCAGAAAGAAGCAAAGAAATCCGTGGCGATTGCGCTGAGAAACAGATACCGGAGAATGCAGCTGGATGAAGATATGCGCAAAGAGATAGTCCCGAAAAATATCCTCATGATTGGACCGACCGGGGTCGGGAAAACCGAAGTGGCAAGACGTCTGGCCAAATTGACGAACGCCCCGTTCATCAAGGTGGAGGCTACAAAGTTTACGGAAGTGGGCTACGTAGGCCGGGATGTGGAATCGATGGTCAGAGATCTCGTAGAAGCCTCCATCCGGGTCGTGAAAGAAGAGAAGACAGAAGGCGTGCAGAAGAAAGCTGAAAAACAGGCAGACAAGCGTCTCGTAAAACTTCTTGTTCCTTCTTCTTCGGAGAAGCAGGGACCATCGATGAAAAATCCGTTTGAAATGCTCTTCAATCAGGACAGTGAAGAGGAAGAGAAAGAAGAAGACGAAGCCCATGATACGAAAAACAAGCGTCAGACCGTTGAAAGACAACTGAAAAACGGCGAACTGGAAGATGAAATGGTTACTATTGAAGTGGAAGAGTCCCAGGCGGGGGCGTTTGACATGTTCCAGGGTTCGGGTATGGACCAGATGGGAATGAATATGCAGGATGCTTTCAGTCAGTTCATGCCAAACAAAAAGAAAAAGCGTAAGCTGGCAGTAAAGGATGCCAGAAAGGTGCTTGCCCAGGAAGAAGCCCAGAAAATGATCGACATGGATGAAGTGAATCAGGAAGCTGTGAACAGGGTGGAGCAGTCCGGAATGATCTTCATAGACGAAATAGATAAAGTGGCTGCAAAGGGAGAATCCCAGGGTAATGTTTCCCGGGAAGGTGTACAGAGAGATATCCTTCCGATAGTCGAAGGCTCCACAATTATGACCAAGCACGGAGCGGTTTCCACCGATCATATACTGTTTATCGCTGCCGGTGCTTTTCATATGTCGAAGCCGTCGGATCTGATACCGGAATTACAGGGACGCTTCCCGATTCGCGTGGAACTGCACAAACTGAGCGTCGAGGATTTCGAGAATATTCTGAAGGAACCGCACAACGCACTGTTAAAGCAGTATAAAGCACTTCTTTCGACGGAAGGTATCGAAATCAACTTTACTCCCGAAGCGATTACGAGACTCGCGGAGATTGCGGCTACTGTTAACAGGGACACAGATAATATAGGGGCCCGCCGGCTCCACACTATTCTGGAAAAGCTTCTCGAGGATCTGTCCTTTGAAGCTCCCGAAGTAACGATGGAAACCATTGAAATCACACCGCAGTACGTAGACAGCAAACTGTCTGCGATTGTAGATGACAAAGATTTAAGCAGATTTATACTTTAGGACTGGAGGAATGAAAATGAACTTGCTAGAACGTACGAGAAAAATAAACGCTATGCTGCAAACTACTACAGGGAAATCAGTGGACTTCAACGATATGTCCGCTACGCTCAGAGACGTAATCGGAGCTAATATTTTCGTGGTAAGCCGGAGAGGAAAGCTGCTCGGTTTTGCAATCAAACAGGAAATCGAAAACGAACGCATGAATTCCATGCTTTTCAACCGTCAGTTCCCTGCGGACTATACGGACAGCCTCTTCAATATCCAGGAGACTACGTCGAACCTGGATATCGAAAGCCGCTACACAGCTTTTCCGGAGGAGAACAAAGATCTGTTCGAAGAAGGTTTGACGACCATTTGTCCGATTATCGGCGGCGGCCAGCGTCTGGGAACGTTGATTCTCAGCAGACTTGATCAGAGCTTCAATGAAGACGATCTGTTGCTCGCTGAATATGGATCCACCGTAGTGGGCATGGAGATTCTGCACGAAAAAACGGAAGAAATAGAGGAAGATGCCAGGAACAAAGCCGTCGTCCAGATGGCTGTAAGCTCTCTTTCCTATAGTGAACTTGAAGCAATTGAGCACATCTTCGAAGAACTTGAAGGGAAAGAAGGCCTGCTCGTTGCCAGTAAAATTGCAGACCGGGTCGGTATTACCCGTTCCGTTATCGTAAATGCCCTCCGTAAACTTGAGAGTGCCGGGGTAATCGAGTCACGCTCTCTCGGAATGAAGGGAACTTATATTAAAGTGCTGAATGATAATTTCCTGCTCGAACTGCAAAGACTTAAAACCGACTGATAGATATACTACGGTCGAACAATTAAAGACGATTCATTCCACTGAATGCCACAAAGCAGACGTTAACATCTGTTTTGTGGCTTTTTTTGTATATAAAGCAGCTTCCATGCCTGTTTTTAGAAATAAAATAACCGATGAAAATTGCTAATTTAAGCTATTTTGAAAAAAATTACAAAAAAACGTTTATTATTATTAATAATTGTGGGAAAATGACGATAAGGAAGGTTTGCTTTTAAGATGAGGTCTTAACTAAGCGAAATAATTCGGTCATGTTTGAAATCATACGGTTAAAAAGTCTCTTGCCCCGGTTTTAAAAATAACGGCGGTGAATGGGGCTGATAAAATTGAGTGGGGTGAAAAATTGCAGTTATTCAATAATACTTTCAACGTATTAGAAAATTCATTGAATTACGCCACGGCAAAAAACCGGGCAATTTCAAACAATATATCCAATGTGGATACGCCCGGGTATAAATCAAAGGATGTTTCATTTGGAAATGTTCTGAATGGAGCACTTGAAGCCGAGCGTACCAATGCGAGACATCTTTCGTTCAGCGAAGGACAAAAAGCAGGCTATCACAAATTCGAACGATCCGGCACTACATATAACCATAATGGGAATAATGTGGACATAGATAAGGAAATGACGGAGCTTGCAAATAATCAAATTTATTACCAGGCGCTTGTCGATCGGATGAGCGGTAAATTCCGCTCCCTTGAAAATGTTATCAAAGGAGGAAGCGCCTGATGAGTATATTCCATTCCATCAATAACAGTGCCAGTGGTCTGACGGCGCAGAGGCTGCGGATGGATCTGGCTTCTTCCAACATAGCGAACGCCGATTCTACACGGGCGACCCTCAATGAACAGGGGGAATGGGAGCCGTATCGTCGTAAAATGGCCGTCCTTGAACCAGGTCAACAATCTTTCCGGTCTTACCTGAATCACGCCTCGGGGAAAACTCCAGGGCAGGGAACGGGCGTGCGTGCCACAAAAATAACGGAAGATGATGAACCTTTCAAAAACGTATATCGGCCGGAGCACCCGGATGCAGACGGGGACGGGTATGTACAGATGCCCAACGTCGATCCTTTAAGGGAAATGACGGAACTTATGAGTGCTACGAGGTCATACGAGGCTAACGTCACTTCCATGAACGCGTCGAAAAGCATGCTGATGAAAGCTCTTGAAATAGGAAGATAGGAGGGGGAGATATGGTGAACCCGATTAACGGATTGCCCCAGATAGCAGTACGCGATAATTCCGGACCGTCAGCTTCCGAGGTCCACTCGAAGTTCGGGGATAGTTTGAAGAACGCTATCGACGGAGTAAATAATGCGCAGGTTGAATCCAATGAAATGACTAAAGCGCTGGCCCGCGGTGAGGTGGACGATTTGCACAACGTAATGATCACTTCTCAGAAAGCAAGTATCATGATGTCTACTGCCACGGAAGTTCAGTCCAAAGTGATTGAGGCCTATAAAGAAGTGATGAGAATGCAAGTGTAGATTCTGACAAACAAATACGAATATATGGTTGTTTTTTGTGGGGGCTAATATGAACGAGAAATTTAACGATTTTAAAAATAAAGCGACTGCTTACTGGAAAGATAGGTCAAAAGGGCAAAAAAGACTGATGGTCGGATCAGTTTTTGCTCTTTTGTTCATTATAGTAGTTATTAGTATTTTTGCTTCCAGAACGAATATGGTCCCGCTCTATCAGGAGCTTTCCCAGTCGGAAGTCGGGCAGGTGAAAGGGGAACTTGAAGCCCGGGGAATAGAATATGAGATAACGGACGGGGGTACTACCATCAGCGTACCCGCCGAGAACGCAGAGTCTCTTCTTGTGGACCTGGCAGCGGCCGGGATCCCGGAAAGCGGAAACATCGATTACAGTTTCTTCAGTAACAACGTATCCTGGGGGATGACGGATAATGAATTCGATATGATACGTGTCGACTCCATGCAGACGGAACTCGCCGCCCTCATGAGCAGCATCGAGGGGATCAATGATGCAAAAGTGATGATCAACATTCCGGAAGAAGAAGTATTCGTCTCGGACGATCAGCAGCAGACGTCGGCTTCCATTGTAGTGAACACGGAACCCGGGTACCGCCTTGAGGCAGGACAGGTCGAAGCATTGTATAACCTGGCATCGAAATCCGTACCCAATCTTACTAATGAAAATATAGCTATTATGGATCAGAATTTCGAATATTATGATCCCGAAAGTTCTGATGCAGTAGCCGGAGCTGCAGATTATACTCAGCAGCAGGAAACTAAAAAGCAGATAGAACGGGACATACAGCAGCGTGTGCAGAAAATGCTCGGAGCCATGATGGGTCCCGGGAAAGCGGTGACCAGTGTCACTGCGGATATCGACTTCACTCAGGAAAAGCGTAAGGAAGAACTTGTCGAATCCGTAAATCCGGATGAAATGGAAGGGCTTCCTGTCAGTATAGAAAAGATCGAAGAAGCCTATACCGGAGGAGGAGCCCCCGGGGGCGTGGCAGGATCAGGCGATGAAGACGTGCAGAATTACCCCGGAGAAGACGGAGAGGGACCGGGTGATTATGAAATGACGAAAGAAACGGTTAATAATGAGTTCAATCGCATTTATAAGGATATAGAGGAAAGTCCCTTCAAAATCCGGGATCTCGGTATACAGGTAGCGGTGGATACTGCCAGCGGCCAGAATGAAAACGGGGAACTCGAATATTTGACGGAAGCCGAACAGGAAGAGGTTTCCGGGGAAATCGATACCCTGCTTAACTCGATGATCAATACTTCAATAAATACTCAATATGAAGAGAACGTAAATCCGGAAGACAGTGTGTCCATCGTTTTCCAGGAATTCCAGGGTGCTTCTTTCACAGAAGAAGAATCGAAGAAGATTCCGTTGTGGATATACATCGTCGGAGGTCTGCTTATCCTTGGTCTTATCTTCTTAGTATTCAGAATTATCCGCAATCGCAGAACCGAAGAAGAATATTATGAAGAAACAGCACCAGCAACGACCGTTTCCGAACCGTTACCAGACATGGAAGATCGGGATGATGAAGCAGCCAGAAGGAAAAAGCAGCTTGAACTCATGGCAAAAGAAAATCCGGAAGATTTTGCTAAGTTATTGCGAACCTGGATTTCGGAAGATTAAGGAGGTGGCTGAATGCCGCAGAAAAAACTCTCGGGTAAACAGAAGGCGGCTGCCTTACTTATATCGCTCGGTCCGGACGTAGCCGCCCAGGTTTACAAACACCTGAGTGAAGAAGAAATGGAACAGCTGACGCTTGAGATCTCTTCCGTACAGAAAGTGGACAGCACTCAGAAAGAAGAGATAGTCGAACAATTTCACCAGATCGCCCTCGCCCAGGACTATATTTCACAGGGCGGGATTTCTTATGCGAAAGAAGTTCTGGAAAAAGCCGTGGGGACTGACGAGGCCTCGAATATCCTGAGCCGACTTACTTCCTCCCTTCAGGTAAAACCTTTTGACTTTGCCAGAAAAGCGGAACCTGCCCAGGTACTCAACTTCATCCAGAATGAACACCCTCAGACTATAGCTTTAGTTCTCTCATATCTGGATGCATCTCAGGCCGGTCAGATTCTATCCGAGCTACCGCAGGAAGTACAGGCGGACATTGCGCGCAGAATCGCCACGATGGATTCCACTTCGCCGGAAGTTATTTATGAAGTGGAACAGATACTTGAAAATAAGCTGTCGGCTACGTTAACGAATAACTATACCGAAACCGGCGGTATAGAGGCTGTAGTGGAAGTGCTGAACGGGGTGGATCGAAGTTCGGAGAAAACAATTCTGGATGCACTTGAAGCCCGGGACCCTGAACTTGCAGAAGAAATTAAGAAACGGATGTTTGTCTTCGAAGACATAGTAACGCTCGATAACCGTGGGATACAACGGGTGATCAGAGAGGTTAACGGCGAAGATTTACAGCTGTCTCTCAAAGTTGCGAGTGACGAAGTACAGGAAGTGGTGTTTGAAAACATGTCGGAAAGAATGGTTGAGAATTTCAGAGAAGAAATGGAAATTATGGGCCCTGTCCGCCTGAGAGATGTCGAAGAAGCCCAGACGAGAGTGGTGGGCACTATCAGACAACTTGAAGAGATAGGTGAGATTGTCATCGCCCGCGGAGGAGGAGATGACATCATTGTCTAAACGTATCATACCCATCCGCTCTTTCTCTGCGGGTGAAGGACACTCACGCGGAAGTGAAGAGCGGCTGCCGGCAAAAAACGAAGAAATCATGCAGAGAGAAGAGGAAGCAGAGTCTTTTTTTGAACAAAGAAAACAGCAGTCAGAGAAGCTGCTGAACGGTGCGAAGGCCAGGGCAGAAAAAGAAAGAAAGGCCCTTGAGGAAGAAAGGGAGATCGTTTTTGCAGCAGCCAGAGAAGAGGCATACGAGTCAGGTTACACCGAAGGGATGCAGCAGGCCGAAGCAAGGTACGACTCATTAATTGCAAAACTGAACAATCTTATCAATCAGGCAGAAAAAGAGCGGATGGATAAAATTAAAAGTGCCGAAATGGATGTGCTGCATATTGCCATGAACGCAGCCAAAAACATACTCGGGCAATCACTTCAGGACCATCCTGAACAGTTCCAGCATCTGGTCGCTGAAGCCGTGAAAGAAGTGGCCGATCAGCCGGCTGTTTCTATTTATGTGCATCCCGATTTTTATGAACAGGTAGCTGTATACCGGGAGGAGCTCAGAAAAACGATTAATTCCGAAGCCCGTGTCTCCGTCTATGTTAAGCATTTTGACGATCCACTGGATTGCTATGTCGAATCACCTTTCGGAAGAATAGATGCAAGTGTCGACAGTCAGCTGGATCTGATCAGAAAAGCGGTCATTGAGCTTGTGAAGGAAGGAGAATGAAATGGATATAACGGCAGTCACCGAAGAAATATCTCAGGTGCAAAGGTATAAGCATTATGGGAGGATTCACAGAGTGGTAGGACTGATGGTGGAATCGAAAGGACCGGAAGCTTCCATAGGTGATGTGTGCTATATCCATTGTCCGAAAGCGGAAAACGGGATGATCCTGTCGGAAGTTGTGGGATTTCAGGGAGAAAATATACTGTTGATGCCCTATCAGGAGATGGTTGAAATCAGACCGGGAAGTCTTGTGGAAGCTACCCACAGCCCCTTGAATATTAAAGTCGGCAGGGGCCTCATCGGTTCGGTACTGAACGCGCTCGGAGAGCCGATGGATGGAGGCGCCCACCCTCTCGGACTCGATAAATTCGAAACGAACCAGTCTCCTCCGAACCCTCTTTCCCGTCCGAGAATCAGAGAGCCGATTGAACTCGGGGTAAGGGCCATAGACAGCCTGTTGACCGTCGGGAAAGGGCAGAGAATAGGTATTTTTGCTGGGAGTGGCGTCGGGAAAAGTACGCTGCTCGGTATGATAGCGCGTAACAGCTCGGCAGATATTAACGTCATAGCCCTTATAGGGGAGCGGGGAAGAGAAGTAAGGGAATTTTTGGAGAACGATCTCGGAGAAGAAGGGCTTGAACGTTCAATCGTTGTCGTGGCTACCTCGGATCAGCCGGCTCTGCTCAGGCAAAAGGGAGCGTATACGGCCACAGCCATCAGTGAATATTTCAGATCTCTCGGGTACGACGTAAATTTAATGATGGATTCGGTGACCAGGGTCGCAATGGCTCAGCGGGAAATCGGCCTCGCTACAGGAGAGCCGCCGACCACTAAAGGGTATACCCCTTCCGTATTCGCTATGCTTCCAAAGCTGCTGGAACGGACCGGGAGCAGTGCAGAGGGTACTATCACTGCTTTTTACACTGTACTCGTGGACGGAGACGACTTCAACGAACCTATATCGGACACTGTCCGGGGCATACTGGACGGCCATTTTATCCTTAACCGTAAAATAGCGGAGCAGGGGAGATATCCTGCACTGGACGTACTCAGTTCAGTAAGCAGAGTTATGAATCAGATTGTCACCGAACGCCATCTGCAGACAGCGAAGCAGTTCCGCTCCCTGCTGTCGACGTACGAAGAGAATAAAGAATTAATCCAGATCGGCGCTTATAAAAAAGGGAGCAGCAAAAGTATTGATGCGGCCATCGGCAAGTACCCGGAACTGATTAATTTCCTTTCGCAGGAAACTATGGAAAAAGCACCTTACGAGCTGACAGTAGCAGAGCTTGAAGAATTGTTTCTGACAGATGGATAATTTCAAAGACATAGCCCACAGATAAAAGAAGCGTCTGTAGAAGGTGGAATAATAGTGAACATAAATGCTTTTCTGAATTTGAAGAAATTCAAGGAACGGGAAAAAGATCAGATGCAGAAGAACTATCAGGCAGCCGTTGATACTTTTGAAGAAAAAGCGACGTCTCTGTACAACCTCCTGAAAGAAAAGGAGGAACTGGAGATGAAAATTGATGATAATCTTTCCGGGGGGATGGTGGACCTTTCGTCCATCCAGCATCATCAGTATGCGGTGCAAATGGTAGAAGATGAAGTGAAACAGCTCCATCCCCGGGTGCAGGAAGCAAGATTCAAAATGAATGAGCTGGAAGATCAGCGTAATGAAGCGTTTAAACAAGTAAAAAAATATGAGAAGTTGATTGAGTTGAAAATAGAGGAACACAGCAGCTGGCTGAAAAAAGAGGAAGCCCGGGAAATGGACGAGATATCTCTACAGCAATACTCAAACAGAGTGAACAGGTGATGAGATGAGCAGGAAAAACAATGAGGAACAGAAGGCCGGAAAATTACAATGGTTCTTTTTCGTTATAGTAGTCCCCCTCATTTTTGTGGGCATTTTTACTATTGTTGTAATGAAGATGATGGGGATGAACGTAATGGAGGAAGCTGCTGAAGTTGGCCGGAAAATTCCGGGATTCACTGAAACGGATAATGCGGAAGAAGAAAAGCGGAACGAGCGGAAAAATGCCGAGCTCGAATCAAATGTGGAAAACTACAAAAAAGAAATCGAGGAGCTTAAAGGTACCGTTAAAGCAAAAGACAGTAAAATTGAAGATATGAAACAGGAAATAGCTACATTGGAAAGCAGTGCAACCGATAAAGAAGATAAGGAAGAAAATGAACAAAATACGAATGTTACAGAATTGGCGGGTTCCTTTGAAGAAATGGATCCTGAGAAAGCTGCTTCGATATCCGAAAATATGGAGTTGGCTATTGTTGTAGAAGTACTGAGAGAAACGGAAAGTGAAGCCAGAGGAGAAATACTTGCCGCAATGGAGCCGGAAACCGGAGCAACTGTAGCGGAGCTTCTGGCGTCTGACTGAATGGAAAGGAGGTGAAAGTGTTGAAAATAATGGGACCTTTGCCAGCCGTTAATTTATCGGAGAAATCCGTTCCCTTCACAGGAAAAGCCGTATCGCAGTCGGCTTCAGGCGGGTTTGCCGAGTTGATTTTGAACATGAAATCAGCCAATGATGGAATGGAAGCATCCTCGGAAAATAAAATAATCAGCAAAATCATGAAAGCGATTGAAGAGTATGTGCTCTTGCCCGAGCCTTCGCGGACAAACGGAGAGGCAGTTACAGATATGTTTTATATAAAGGCGACAGAGGCGGAAGTGGAACCAGGGCTGTTTTTAAGTGAAGAAGCGGTAAGCGGAAATTTATCCGCGGAAATCGAAATGATAAACAAAGTCTTGAAAACGATTGAAGAGAATACGGTCATCCCTGAATCGCCGTTGCAAGCAACGCACGAAAGTGACGGAACGACGATCGGTGAATTGACGGACCTGCTGAACAGAGTACCTTCCGGTGAGACATCTACTGTTCTCACTTTGCTTATGAACCTTTTAGCTTCAGAACCGCCGCCACAAAGTAAAGGAGGCGAGCGCGTTTCCGGAGAGGAAAAAGAAAATACGTTTCAGACCTTCCGGACTCTTCTGCACACGCTAAAAGCAGCCGGAAGAGTAAATAAAGAAGATGTGAAAGTTCTTAAAAGTCTGCTTGAAAAATTCATCGCAACTCCGGAAGGTCGGACCGGCACCGTTCCGGCAGCTGAAACAACAGGTTCTGAAGAAGAGAAAAAGCTGTTCAGGAAACTGGTGAACATTATAAAAGAGGAAACATCTCTGCCTGCTCCAATACGGGAGAGGGGGAAGTTACCCGTAAAAGAAACGGGAAAATGGGGAACGCAAGCTGTTTCAAGTCGCTCCAACCATCCCGTTGCAGTATCGGAAGTGAAAACAGAGAAAAATGTCCTCCCCGGTTTTTTTATGCCCATGAGTAAAGCGGAGCAGATGACGGTCCAAAACGTTTCCACGGATTCGCAAAACCCGGGACGGCAGAAATTCCTTAAACAGATCCAGGAAATGATTACTACCAGCCGGATTTTTCATGATGAAGCGGGGAATCAGCGTATGCTGATTAAGTTGAAACCGTCGTCTCTCGGTGAAATGATTCTGAAATTCTCCCAATCAGGCGGTGAGACCACTGTCAGGATGATAGTGAGTACGCAGGCGGCGAAGGAAACACTCGAAAGCAACATGCATCAACTACGTTCCATGTTCGCTCCCCATCAGGTAGTCGTTGAAAAAGTCGAACCGAACGTTAATCAGCAGTTCCTTTACGAAAGAGACTCTCCGGATGGAAGAGAAGAGAGGGAAGAAGAAGCTCGCACCCCGACTTTTGAAGAAGAGACAGACGAAGAATTGAAAACGGAAGAACTCTCTTTTTCCGAAATACTAAATGAGAAAGTTTAGGTGGTCGAATTGAACACAATCGATTCTACGTATTATCTCGAGAACCACATAAATAAAAGAGATAATCAGGAAGCCGGCACTCTCGGAAAAGATGATTTCCTGAAAATACTTATGAGTCAGCTGCAGAATCAGAGTCCGCTTGATCCGATGAAAGACAAGGATTTCGTTGCTCAAATGGCACAATTTACTCAACTGGAACAGATGACGAATATGAGTAATACATTCGAAAAGTATTTTAATAAATCAGAAGGTTCCGTAGCCGAATACAGTCACATGATTGCTAAAGAGATTGCGTATTTCCCGGAAGAGCAAAGTGAAGGGGACCGGGGAGAACTGAAAAGCGGAGTTGTGGAAGCCGTGAGTCTGAAAGAAGGAGAGGTTTTCCTTAAATTAGATGATGGAGCCCGTGTACCCGTGAGCAGCATCCAGGAAGTGAGAAATAACAGGGATGGCGACCAACATGGAACCTAAAATCCACAGGTCCTATCACCCGATGCCACTGGATGTGAATCGTGAAAGGTCGAAACCGAAAGAAACGGACCGCTCCTTTCAGGAAGTGATGGGTCAGCAGCTTACGTTAAGTAAACATGCCAGACAGAGACTGGAAGAAAGAAATATAGAAATACCCTCCGAACAGTGGAATAAAATCGGGGAGAAATTGACCGAAGCGAAACGAAAAGGCGTACGTGATTCGCTTGTACTTACGAAGGAAGCTGTGCTGGTGGTAAACACGAACAGCAATACCGTAGTCACCGCGATGGATAAACAATCGGCGAACAGCCGTCTTTTCACCAACATCGACGGGACGATAATTATGTAACAAAGGCCGGACCTTATAAAGGAAGCCTTCCAATCGCGGATGGACAGAAGCGATTGAATTAAAGAGAGGATGAATAACATGCTACGATCCATGTACTCGGGGATTTCAGGAATGAAAGGTTTTCAGACGAAGCTTGATACGATAGGAAATAACATTGCCAACGTAAATACTTTCGGTTTCAAAAAAGGGAGAACGACGTTCCAGGGGATGATGAGTCAGACGATGCAGGATGCTCAGGGCCCGCTTGGGGGCGGCCCCGGGCGTACGCTCGGCGGAGTGAATGCTAAACAGGTCGGTCTCGGTTCCAAAGTAGGCACCATCGATAACCTGCACACCCAGGGAAACAGACAAACAACTAACCGGCCTCTGGACCTTTCCATAGAAGGGGACGGAATGTTCGCCATGTATGAAAGCGGGGATGGAACAGCTACGGGTGGAGGCCTGCAGGGGAATGAGAATGTCGCTTTTTCAAGAGCCGGAAATTTTTACCTCGACAGTGACGGTGTCCTTGTGAATGGAGATGGTAAGTATATCATCGGAGATCAGGGGAATGGAACCGGATTGACGGGCCGGGCAGGTGCGCTGACCATTCCTTCTGACGCCCAGAGTTTCAGTGTACAAAGTGACGGAACCATTAACTACGTGAACCCGGAGGGGGAAACAGAGGTAGCGGGACGTGTGATGCTGGCGAATTTCTCCAACCCGTCCGGACTCAGGAAAATCGGTAACAATGAATTTCAGGAAACGGCCAACGCCGGATGGGTGAACGGTCCGGCAGGCGGGCCTCTTGGTATCGATAACTTGAGTATAGCCGGCGAGGACGGAGCCGGTCAGCTCGTATCAGGTACTCTTGAAATGTCGAACGTTGATCTGGCTGAAGAATTTACGGAAATGATAACGGCACAAAGAGGATTTCAGGCTAACACGAGAATCATTACTACGTCGGATGAGATTTTGAATGAACTGATCAATCTTAAGCGTTAATTATCATCAACAGGAAGGAGAAGGAGGGCGTATCGCCCTCCATACATACTATGATTGAGCTGACAAGATTTAACGGAGAACAGTTTGTTTTCAATGCTATTTACATTGAGCAGGTTCAATCGACGCCGGATACGACCATTACGACTACCAGGGGGAAAACGTTTGTAGTGAAAGAGGAGAAGAAAGAAGTCGTAGGAAAAATAAAACGTTTCTACAGGGAGATCGGTCTGTGGCAGGTAGTCAGTAAAGCAGGTGAAGAATAATGTCGAAATTGATGAAAACTACACTTATCATACTTTCCGTATTAACAGTACTGGGGGTAGGAGCGATAGTTCTCGTGCTCAACATGAACGACACAAAAGCTGATGGAGAAAGAAGTATCGACGACATAAGGAATGCTTCTCTGGAGACAGAAGAGATGACGACGGATCTTAAAGATGGAGGTTTTGTCCGTATCAGCTTTCGTATTGTAACGGATAGTAAAGATTCATTAAAAGAACTTGAGAAACGTGATTTTCAAATGAAGAACGTAATCCTCAAACAGCTGGCCCGGATGAACGAAGAGGATTTCAAAGCTGATTTAACCACCCTTGAAGATTCCATAAGTTCAAAACTTAATGAGGTTATGAAGAAGGGGAAAGTCACAAAGGTGTATACAATCAGTAAAGTTCTGCAGTAAAGCAGATTGGCAGAAGGAGGCGGAACAGTGGCGGAAGATATATTATCACAAAGTGAAATCGACTCCTTACTATCGGCCATCTCCACCGGAGAAATGGATGCAGAGGAGTTAAGGAACGATAAAGAGAAAAAAAGAGTGAGGGTATATGATTTTAAAAGAGCCCTCCGTTTTTCCAAGGATCAGATCCGGTCACTCGCACGGATACATGAAAACTTCGCGAGACTTCTGACGACTTATTTTTCCGCTCAACTGAGAGCGTATGTGAATATCAGTGTAGCTTCTGTCGATCAGCTGCCCTACGAAGAGTTCATCCGTTCCATTCCCTCCATGACTATACTCAATATATTCAGTGTGCAGCCGCTCGAGTCACGTATCCTGCTCGAAGCGAACCCGAATATAGCATACGCCATGCTTGACCGGGTCCTCGGCGGCCGTGGGGAAAGTGTAAACAAAGTGGAGAATCTGACAGAGATAGAAACCACTCTTATGTCTAAACTGTTCGAACGGGCGCTCGGAAACTATCAGGAAGCATGGGGCTCCATAATGGAAATCGAACCGGTTCTCGAAGAATTTGAAGTGAATACACAATTTCTTCAGATGGTCTCTCCCAATGAGACTGTAGTTGTCGTTTCGCTGAATACAACGATAGGGGAGACAAGCGGGATGCTGAATATATGCATTCCTCAGGTAGTACTTGAACCGATCGTTCCTAATTTGTCCGTCCACTACTGGATGCAGCAGAAACAATTGAAGGAAAGAGACCCGAAAGAGTATCAGGCACTGACGAAAACGGTGGAAAAGACGAAGGTCGATGTAAGTGCTGAACTCGGTAATACAGACATCAGTATAGATGAGTTTCTGCATTTGAAAAAGGGAGATACGATCCAGCTGAACCAGCCGGTGGACAAACCGCTGCAGCTGAAAGTGGGAAGAGAGGACAAGTTCCTGGTGCAGCCCGGTAAAGTGAAAAATAAAATAGCTGTACAGGTTTTAGAAACCCTGGAAAGGGAGGAGAAAGACGATGAAGGATGATATGCTGTCTCAAGATGAAATCGATGCACTATTAAATGAGAGTGATGATGAAGAAGTAGCGGAAAACGTTGTGAATGACGAGGAACAGCCGGGACTTTCCGAAGTCGAGAAAGATACGCTCGGGGAAATAGGTAATATTTCTTTCGGCAATTCCACAACGGCGCTTTCTGCACTCTTAAATCAGAAAGTTCAAATCACTACGCCCGAGACGACTACGATTTTACGTAAAGAACTGGAGGATACCTTCCCCGAACCTTACGTGGCGGTTCTGGTTACATATACGAGCGGTATTTCCGGTGACAATCTGCTCGTCCTGAAGGTGAAAGACGCTGCAATTATAGCCGATCTTATGCTCGGTGGGGATGGAACTTCTCCGGAAGAGGAGCTTGGAGACATTCATTTAAGTGCCGTTCAGGAAGCGATGAACCAGATGATGGGTTCCGCCGCCACAAGCATGTCTTCGATGTTCCGCACGAGAATTGATATATCCCCGCCGGAAATAACGATGCTCGATATTGATAATAAAATAGGTGTTGATTACATCCCCACGGAGGATCTGCTGACGAAAATATCTTTTCGCCTTAAAATCGGAGAGGTAGTCGATTCCGAAATTATGCAGCTGCTTCCCGTTGATTTCTCGAAGGGGCTTGTAGAGCAGCTGATGAGTCCTGAGAATGAACAAGAACAAAGGAATGAAAATCGTTCGAATAGTACAGCGAAATATTCGGACGTCAAAAAGCCGGCGGCACACGAACAGAACCCGGAGGAAACTGCCTCTTTTTCTTCTGCCGAAAACGGAAAACCTCAAATGCTCGGCAGGCACTCGACCGGAGAAAGTCATGCAGAATCGGTAGAGTTTGAAAATTTCCACAACCACCATGCCGCTCCTTCCGGTCGGAATAATCTTGATATGCTGCTGGACATCCCGCTGAACGTTACGGTCGAGCTGGGACGGACGAAAAGATCCATCAGAGAAATACTTGATCTGAGTTCCGGGTCGATTTTGGAACTTGATAAACTTGCGGGGGAACCGGTAGAAATATTCGTAAATGAAAAGCTGATGGCCACTGGAGAAGTAGTAGTGATTGATGAAAACTTCGGAGTAAGAGTGACCGACATTTTAAGCCAGCAGGACAGACTGAAAAAATTAAGGTAGAACCAGGGAGTGACTGTAAGAATGAGCGAGCGAATAATGATCGTGGATGATGCTGCATTTATGAGGAAGATGATCCGGGATATTGTAGCGAAGAATGGATACGAAGTGGAAGCGGAAGCAGAAAACGGGCAGATGGCTGTAGATATGTATCACGAATACAAACCTGACCTCGTAACGATGGACATAACAATGCCGGAGAAAGACGGGATACAGGCTCTGAAAGAGATAAGGCAGTCGGATCCGGAAGCCCGGGTAGTGATTTGTTCTGCTATGGGGCAGCAGGCGATGGTCGTGGAGGCCATACAGGCAGGGGCAAAGGATTTCGTTGTAAAACCATTCCAGGCGGATCGTATGATCGAAGCGATCCAAAAAGCTCTGAAATAGGTTTTATGAAAAAGTTCATAACCCTTATTATTATCATGTTTTCTTTTCTGTGTCTGAGTCCGGCAGTCGCTTACAGTTCAAGCCCCAGCGTGAGTGAATGTGCGAAGAATCCGGGAATCGACGGATGCAGCGAAGAAGGAGGGGAAAGCAAAGAGGAAAATGAAGAGCAGCCTGCTGCCGAACCTTTATGGTGGAGTGCAACCAAGCTGATTCTCGCTTTAGTGTTCGTACTCGGACTGATATATGGTGTGCTGAAGTTCATACAGAAAAAGAATAATCTCTTTTCCAATACGCGACAGATGCACAATCTCGGCGGAGTACCTCTCGGTCAGAATCGCTCCGTACAGGCAGTGAAAATCGGGGGACACGTCTATATTATCGGAGTGGGAGACACAGTGGAGATGCTAACGGAAATCACCGATGAGGAAACGAGGAAACAGTTATTAAACGGTGAGTCCGATCTTTCGGGCGACAATGAAAATTCCGGCAAGCAGTTTCACCAGCTCTTTGATAAGCAGCTTTCTCTTATGAAAGAGAACAGGATGAGAAACGGCCGCGGAAAGGATCATACAGATGAGTGAATTTGTAGACCTGTTTTCGGGGGCTGACCCTGAAAGTATATCGACTTCCGTTCAGCTGCTTCTGCTTTTGACAATATTGTCGATAGCTCCGGGTATTCTCATTTTAATGACAAGTTTTGCGAGGATCATCATTGTACTCTCATTTGTCCGGACTTCACTGGCCACCCAACAGATGCCTCCCAATCAGGTTTTGATCGGTCTGGCGCTGTTTCTTACGTTCTTTATAATGGCGCCTACCTTCAATGAGGTGAATGAGAATGCTCTGACACCACTCCTCGAAGAAGAGATATCACTCGAAGAAGCCTATACGAACGCGAGCGAACCGATGAAAGAATTTATGTCTTCCCATACACGACAGAAAGATCTGGAACTGTTCCTTAACTACTCCGGTGCCGAAGCTCCGGAAACTGTACAGGAAATTCCGATGACTACTCTCGTGCCGGCCTATGCCATCAGTGAATTGAAAACTGCTTTTCAGATGGGCTTCATGATCTTTGTACCTTTTCTTGTCATTGATATGGCTGTCGCCAGTGTACTTATGTCTATGGGGATGATGATGCTTCCACCGGTTATGATTTCTCTTCCGTTCAAAATTTTATTGTTCGTTCTTGTGGACGGCTGGTATTTGATTACACATTCTTTACTGGAAGGTTTCTAGGAGGAAAAAAATGAATAGTGAAATGGTTATACAGTTTGCCAAAGATGGGGTGTATACTGTTTTGATCGTGACAGGTCCTTTGCTGATTCTCGCTCTGGCAGTCGGGTTAATTGTGAGTATTTTTCAGGCTACTACTCAAATTCAGGAACAGACGCTCGCTTTCGTCCCGAAGATTGTAGCGGTTCTGATCGGTCTTGTGTTTTTTGGTCCATGGATGTTGACCAATATGGTGGAATTTACGGCTTCAGTGTTCAGGAATTTGAACATGCTGGTAGGGTAACCCCGTGGCGGAATGGGCTACACTTGCAAACGTCCCCGCATTTTTACTGGTTTTTATAAGAATCACCGCTTTTTTTGCGACTCTCCCACTATTCTCATATCGGACAATTCCTGCACAATATAAAGTGGGTTTCTCATTTTTTCTTGCACTAATATTATATATTTCTATTGAACCTCCTCAATTCTCGCTGGATGAAATGTTTTTTATGCTGATGTTGAAAGAAGCGATTACGGGTCTTTTCATAGGATTACTGGCATACGTTGCCATTACTGCAGTCCAGGTGGCCGGGGGATTCATCGACTTCCAGATGGGCTTTGCCATAGCGAACGTCGTCGATCCCCAGACGGGTGCCCAAAGCCCTTTGATCGGTCAGTATTTATATACGGTGACTCTTCTGTTCATTCTCGTAACGGACGGCCATCATTTAATGATTGACGGTATCTTTTACAGCTATCAAGCCATAGAGATCGATCAGTTCCTGCAGTTTCAAAACGAGTCCTGGATAGAATTCGTCATTTATACATTCAATGAAATGTTCATCTCAGCTTTTCTTATGGCTCTTCCACTGGTCGGCTGTCTGTTTCTCGTGGATGTGGCACTTGGGATTATCGCCCGTACCGTACCGCAGCTGAACGTATTTGTAGTGGGGCTGCCTCTGAAAATATTTGTAGCGTTGGCAGTTTTAACAATCGTAATGGGCTTTTATGTGCTTCTGATCGAAGAGATTTTCGATCTCGTTCTTGAAACTATGCGCGGCTTTATCGATGTGCTGGGGAGGTCTTAGAGGAATGCGACTGAAACTTGATCTGCAATACTTCGCTGCTGATGAGAAAACGGAAAAAGCTACGCCCAAGAAGAAACAGGATTCCCGTAAAAAGGGGCAGGTGGCAAAGAGTCAGGATGTGAACACCGGATTTCTTCTGCTGCTTACGTTCAGTACTCTTTACCTTATCGGTCCCATGCTCAAAGACACGCTGCTGACGATGTACGAACAATCCTTTACGGAATACATACATCTGGACATAACCGAACAGACTGTAAGTCACGTACTCAACAAAATGTCGCTCGAGATTTCCAAGGTACTGGCCCCTGTCATGGGGATAGCGATCGTGGCCGGGCTGACTTCCAACCTTATCCAGGTCGGGGTGATGTTTACGGCAGAACCTTTGAAAGTCGACCTGAAGAAATTGAACCCCATCCAGGGTTTTAAACGTATTTTTTCCGCGAGGGCACTGGTGGAACTGGTGAAGTCACTGTTGAAAATAACTGTGATCGGTGTCATAACCTTTTCGGTCATCTGGACCAATAAAAACGATATGATCATGTCGGCTCAGAAATCCCTGGATGCGGCTCTCTCTTTTTTCGGAAATACGACTATGATAATGGGACTTGCTTCGGCTATGGCCCTGCTGCTTCTTTCCGTGATCGATTACACCTATCAGAAGTATGATCACGAAAAAAACATTCGAATGTCCAAAAAAGATATAAAAGATGAATATAAAAATATGGAGGGTGACCCTCAGATCCGGGCTAAAATCAAGGAAAAACAGCGGCAGATGTCTGCTGCACGAATGATGAGTGAAGTTCCGGAAGCGGATGTAATTATTACTAACCCGACCCACTACGCCGTGGCTCTCAAGTATAACGAACAGAAATCGGACGCTCCATTTGTGGTGGCGAAAGGAGTCGATTTCATCGCTCTTAAAATTAAGGAAACAGCCAGGGCGCATGACGTTATCACAGTTGAGAATCGCCCGCTCGCCCGAGGGCTTTACAGTCGTACGGAAATCAATGAACCGATTGAAGAAGAATTTTTTCAGGCGGTGGCCGAAGTTCTGGCTTATGTATATAAATTGCAGAAAAAAGTTTGAATTCATTAAGGAGAGACGAAGATGTCAGCGAGGGACTTATCTGTATTATTAGGAATTATATTAATTATAGTCATGTTGGTTATACCTCTTCCCGGGTGGTTATTGAGTTTTTTGATCATGGTGAACATCACTCTGGCTCTTCTTGTTATTCTCGTTTCGATGAATATGGACGACGTGCTGCAGTTTGCGGTTTTCCCCACTCTTCTTTTACTAATGACTCTTTTCCGGC
Organism: Salimicrobium salexigens; assembly: GCF_900156705.1. NCBI lineage: Bacteria > Bacillati > Bacillota > Bacilli > Caryophanales > Bacillaceae > Salimicrobium > Salimicrobium salexigens. Next base: position 126,127 of record NZ_FTOK01000003.1, read on the forward strand.
TCGGTTTGAACGTGTCGACGACCCGGTCCATCCTTTCTGAAGCCAGAGCGGGAGAGGTGATCGAAACTTTCGGTACATTTGTCATCGGGGGAAATCCTCTGGTCGGTTTCGTCGTCTTCATCATCCTGGTAATCATTCAATTTCTCGTCATCACGAAAGGGGCGGAGCGGGTATCGGAAGTTGCTGCCCGTTTCACTCTCGATGCCATGCCCGGGAAACAGATGAGTATCGATGCTGATTTGAATGCGGGTATGATCAATGAGCATCAGGCGAAAGAACGTAGAGATAAAGTGGAGCAGGAAGCTGATTTTTATGGAGCGATGGACGGGGCTAGTAAGTTTGTAAAAGGAGACGCTATTGCCGGAATCATCATCGTTTTAATGAACATCATATTCGGGCTTATCATAGGAATGGTTCAGATGGGGCTCGGGTTTCAGGAAGCAATTGATACATATATGAGACTTACGGTCGGAGACGGGCTTGTAAGTCAGATCCCCGCCCTTCTCCTTTCCACGGCAACGGGTGTAGTGGTTACAAGAGTAGCTTCCAAAGGGAACCTGGGTAACGATTTGACTGATCAATTATTTCGTTTTCCGAAACTCCTGTACGTGGCCGGCGGAGCGATTTTTCTGCTCGGTCTCACTCCCATCCCGTTTACACTTACAATGTTAATCTCCTCAGTTATGATATTCGGAGGATATTGGCTGTCGAGAGAAACGGGCGAGCTTGATATCGAAGAGGAGGATGAAGAGAGAAACGAGAGTGAGCAGATGAAGGCTCCGGAAAATGTAGTGGATCTCATCAGTATGGATCCGATTGAATTTGAATTCGGTTATGCGCTCATTCCTATCGCTGATGCAAATCAGGGAGGGGATCTGCTGGACAGAATAGTCATGATACGCAGGCAGATTGCGATCGAACTTGGAATTGTCATACCCGTAGTGAGAATAAGGGATAATATTCAGCTTAATCCGAATGAATATCGGCTGAAAATAAAAGGGAACGAAGTGGCGAAAGGAGAACTTCTGCTGGATCATTATCTGGCGATGACACCAGGGGAGGACGACGGAATGGTGGAAGGTATAGATACGGTGGAGCCTGCTTTCGGATTGCCGGCCAAGTGGGTGGAGGAAGATATGAAAGACGAAGCCGAGTTACTGGGCTATACAGTCGTCGACCCTCCTTCGGTCGTTTCCACTCACGTAACTGAAACGATTAAACGGCATGCTCACGAACTTCTTGGACATCAGGAGACCCAGCAACTGATCGATCACCTGAAGGGATCATACCCGGTGCTTGCCGGAGAAGTTACACCGGAGCCGATGGCGATTGGAGAGGTGCAGAAAGTGCTGGCTAAACTGCTGCAGGAAAATGTGTCAATCAAAAACCTGCCGGTCATTTTCGAAACTCTCGCCGATTTTGCCAAAATGACGAGCGACACGGATCTTCTGGCCGAATATGTACGTCAGTCGCTGGCTACACAAATAACGAATCAGTACAAAAAAGAAGAAGGTGTAATTAAAGTGGTTACGATTTCAGGGCAGGTAGAAAAATTAATTGCAGATCATGTTCAGCAGACGGAACATGGGAGTTTCCTCGCCCTTGATCCGGAAAGACAGCAGCAGATTACGGAGAGTGTGGCGAATAAGGTGGAAAAGTTATCCCTGCAGGAAGAAAACGCCATCATTCTCTGCTCACCAGCAATACGAATGTACGTGAAACAATTACTCAACCGTTTCTTACCTCAGGTAATCGTTCTTTCCTACAATGAAATCGACCCGAATGTAGAAGTGCAGAGCGTCGGGGCGGTGAGTCTGGGATGATCGTAAAGAAGTTTGAGGCGGAAACGATGCCTCTGGTCATGAAAAAAGTTAAAGAAGAGATGGGTGTCCAGGCGATTATTCTAAATTCCAGGAAAAAGAAAACGAAAGGGGTCTTCGGGCTGTTCAAAAAGATTCGGATAGAAATAACGGCTGCTATAGAATCCGAACCTCCGGAAACTGGTCATACAGTCAGTGAGAAAGACGTTCCCCCACGCACTTCCCCCGAAGCGGGGGGACAGCAGCGTAAAGAAACAGTCCGGCCCCTCTCTTCAGCTTCAGCGAAGGCTGCAAAAGAACAGACGGAAATTTCCGCATTTTTAGAACACGAGCTTAATCCGGAGATCCTTCAGGAAATCAGACGAGAAAAAAATGGTACGGATCCCTTCTGGGGAAGGGTGAGAGATCATTTACACAAAGGAATCACAGAAATCCCGGCCACCTCCCGTCCGGGGAATAATAAATACATCCATCTTATTGGACCTACAGGGGTCGGCAAGACGACTACGGCTGCTAAACTGGCCGCCAATGCAATATTGGATGATAATTTGTCGGTAGGTTTCATTACCACAGACACGTACCGGATAGCAGCTATCGAGCAGCTGCGTACCTACGCCAGGCTTTTGAACATCCCGATGGAGGTTGTTTACAATCTGGAGGATTACAGGAAAGCGAGGGAGGAAATGAAAGATAAAGATCTTGTAATCGTTGATACGGCAGGAAGAAATTACAAAGATTCTTCCTACGTAAGCGAGCTGCAGAAGATAATTGACTTCGATGAAGAGGCAGATACCATCCTTGTCCTTTCGATGACAAGTAAATTTAAAGATATAGAGGCAGTGTATAAACGATTTTCAGAAGTGCCTCTTCACTCATTGATTTTCACAAAGATGGATGAATCCGGAAGCTTCGGTGCAGCGGTAAGCTTAGCTGTTAAATATAAAAAAACTGTTTCCTTCGTTACTACCGGTCAGAATGTTCCTGATGATATAACTACACTCCCATTGTCGGAACTCACGGAGCAAATGCTGAAGGAGATAGAAACGAGTGAGTGACCAGGCCGAAAATCTCAGAAGAAAATTGGAGGCTCGGCACGTTACGACCAAAGCGGGAGTCATTTCTATCCTCAATGCCGAAAGCACGGAGAAGTGTACTGATATAGCTGCAGATTTTGCGATGGAATTAAGCTTGACCGGTTCGGAAGTTCTCATCATCGGAAGAGGCAGAGAAAGACGTACATCATCAGGGATTTTATCGGAAGAGGCAGCCATTCATACAGCTTCCGGAGTGTATAAAGAAGCTCCGTATCAGGTGGAAACGACTTCATTTCCCTATTCTTTTCCGGATTTCGAAAAGATGCTGTTCAAACATGACTATATATTCCTCGATTTGGGAAGTGGAATATTACGGGAAGAAGCCGGATTAGCCGCATGTGCCGACGAAACGTTCATTATAATGGAAAATAGTGATGTTTCCCTTAAAAAAGCGTATGCAATGATAAAGAAGTTACACTCCGCTTCTCGAGAACAGCGCATTTCTCTATTGCCTAACAGGATTTCGGATGAACGTAATGATAGAAAAGCTCTCGAAAGGGTCAAAAAGGTGACGGCCGATTTTCTCGGCAAAGAGGTGAATCTGCCGGTTCCACTCCCTGGCACGGGCGGAAGTCAATCCGTATTTTCCGCTTCTGTAAACGAGCTTAAAAAGGAAAGGAGAACCGGGGATTCGTTTCTGATCAGGCTGAAAAAATTAATGGCAGAAATCTGAAAAGAACCATCAGTACTAAAGGAGGGCTACTATGTCTAATCCAATTTCTCCCGAAGAAAAGAAATTGTGGCACAGGTGGATCGAACATAACGATAAAAATGCTGCCAATGAACTGGTAGCTCAATATGAGTATCTCATCAATTATCAGGTCCAGCGTGTATCCCAGCACCTGCCTCAAAGTGTAAGCAGGGAAGAAATAAGGAGTTTAGCATATTTCGGGCTTTACGACGCACTGAAGAAGTTCGAACTGTCCCGTAATTTGAAATTCGTCACGTATGCTTCCTTCAGAATCAAGGGCAGTATTATTGACGGACTCAGAAAAGAAGATTGGCTTCCCCGTACAGTCAGGGATAAGGCAAAAAAGATCGAAAAGACCGCGGAGCAGCTGGAACAGAATTTCGGCAGACAACCGGCACCGGAGGAAATTGCCGAAGTTTTAAATATGAGACCCGAAGAAGTAGAAGAAACGACAAGGGACGTCTATTTCTCAAATGTACTCTCTGTGGAAGAAAAACCACATGACGACGGCGGCGATTACAAAGAGGGGGCAGGATATCTGGTTCCTGAGGATTTGGAAAATTCTCCGGATGAACAGGCAGTCAAAGGTGAAAATATCCGGGAGCTTACTGAAGAGATTAAAATGCTCAATGAAAAGGAACGACTGGTGTTGAGTCTGTTTTATGAAGAGGAACTCTCCCTCACCGAGATAGGAGAAGTGATGAATCTAACTACTTCGAGAATATCCCAGATTCATGGACGTGCAATATTCAAACTGCGCGAAGCGCTCGGGAAGTATCGGAATTGATCTGTGAATTGCCGGGGGGCGGACTGAAGTTGCACAGGCTTATGAAGCAGAGAATTAAGTTGGTGAAAACGAAATGACGATGTACTTGCTGATAATCAATTTTATCGTGGACGGGATCATCCTTATCGGGATGTTCCTGTTGTTTATGAAAGACCCTTCCAGGGAGGAAATGCAGAAACAAAAGCAGATAGCAAGAGAAATAGAAGGAACCTTCCAATCCTACCTGGAGGAAATCAGAGAGGAGAACAGGAAATTTGAACAGAATACCGTCTCCCGAAGGTCAGATTCTCTCACCGAAAAGAAAGAAGAAGTGTCCGGAAACAGGCGGACGAAGTCGGAAGACCCTATAGAGTTTCAACCGGCGGTTACTGAAAGCAGAGAAAAAGTGGAATTTTCGGAAGAACTGAAAGTGAAAAAGATGGCAGAAGAGGGGAAAAGCCTGGAGGAAATGGCAAAACTGCTGGGTACGGGAAAAACAGAAGTGGAGATGATGATGAAATTGATTCGAAGACAGCAATAAGGAGGTTGCTAATTTTTCTCATGTATGGTATAGTAACCTCCGGTGTCAATACACACGTCTCCGGATTTCGTTGTAGGTTGCTTCCTATTAGACAGGGAGTTTGCAATGAAAAAAGAAGGGGATGGAGGATACTAAATAAACCAAACAGGAGGATTTTATTATGTCAGCTATTTCAATGAAGCAGCTGCTCGAAGCAGGAGTTCATTTCGGTCACCAGACACGTCGCTGGAACCCTAAAATGAAGAAGTACATTTTCACGGAGCGTAATGGTATTTACATCATTGACCTTCAGAAAACTGTAAAGAAAGTCGATGAAGCGTTCAACTATGTACGTGATCTTGCTGCAGACGGCGGTACAGTACTATTTGTAGGTACTAAAAAACAGGCACAGGACACAGTTCGTGAAGAAGCGAACCGTGCCGGTATGTATTACATCAACCAGCGCTGGTTGGGTGGTACACTAACTAACTTTAAAACAATCCGTAAACGTATCGGTCGTTTGAAAGAAATCGAGCGTATGGAAGAAGACGGAACATTCGATGTTCTTCCTAAGAAAGAAGTTATGGAACTGAATAAAGAAAGAGAAAAACTCGAAAGATTCCTCGGCGGTATCCGTAATATGGAGAGCCTGCCGGATGCACTTTTCGTAATCGACCCTCGTAAAGAGCGTATCGCGATTGCGGAAGCTCATAAATTGGATATTCCGATCGTCGGTATGGTGGATACCAACTGTGATCCGGATGAAATTGATTATGTAATTCCTGCAAACGACGATGCTATTCGTGCCGTTAAACTTCTTACAGGAAAAATGGCTGACGCCATCCTTGAAGCTAAACAAGGTGAAGAGGAAGCTGAAGCAGCCGGTGAAGAAGAATCCGGCGAGACAGAAGAAGAGACGGAAACTGTAGAAGAGTAGGCAGGTTTCAGGGGGTGATAAGAGGGAAACCTTTTATCACCTTTTTTACAGAGGAGGGCGCTTCGTCCAAACTTAATCCCAAGGAGGAAAATTACATGGCTATTAATGCAAAAATGGTTAAAGAACTGCGCGAAATTACAGGTGCAGGAATGATGGATTGTAAAAAAGCTCTTACAGAAACAAATGGTGATATGGAAGAAGCTCAGAACTGGCTTCGCGAAAAAGGAATTTCGAAAGCAGCCAAGAAAGCTGACAGAATTGCAGCGGAAGGTTCCGCTCATATCGTTACTTCCGGAAATACAGCAGCTATGATCGAAGTGAACTGCGAAACAGACTTCGTAGTTAAGAATGAGCAGTTCCAGCACCTCCTTCAGGAACTTGGGAACCACATTCTTTCCGAGAACCCTTCCGATGTAGAAACTGCACTGGAACAGCCGCTTCACGGCGAAGGACAGAAGGTCGGCGATTACATCACTGATGTCATCGCGAAGATTGGTGAGAAAATCTCTCTTCGCCGTTTCGTCGTGAAAGAAAAAACAGATAACGACGCTTTCGGTTCTTATCTTCACATGGGCGGTTCCATCGGTGCTTTGACAGTACTTGAAGGTTCTACGGATGAAGCTGCTGCAAAAGATGTAGCTATGCATATCGCAGCCGTTAATCCCCGCTACACTTCCCGTGAGCAGGTACCTGAAGAAGAACTTAATACAGAGCGTGAAACATTGAAAACTCAGGCGCTGAATGAAGGAAAGCCTGAAAATATCGTTGAGAAAATGGTGGAAGGCCGCCTGAACAAGTTTCTACAGGAAATCTGCCTGCTTGAACAGGACTTCGTTAAAGACCCGGATCAGAAAGTGAAACAGTTCGTGGAATCCAAGGGTGGAAAAATCAACGAATTCACACGTTTCGGCGTTGGTGAAGGTATGGAAAAACGTGAAGAGAACTTCGCTGACGAAGTGATGAGTCAGGTTAAAAAATAATAACATTCACTTAAAATAGGGGACACGCTGTGTTCCCTATTTTAAAAGTGAAACTTTAGTTGAATACTGCCATGGAGGTTATTATGAATAAAACCCGATATAACAGAATCGTGCTGAAATTAAGTGGGGAAGCATTAAGTGGGGAAGAAGGATTTGGAATAGAACCGAGTATCATCCAGTCGGTCGCACAGCAGATCAAAGATGTGGCTGAACTGGGAGTGGAAGTTGCAGTAGTTGTGGGAGGCGGAAATATCTGGCGCGGGAAAGTAGGAAGCCAGATGGGCATGGACCGTGCAAACGCTGATTACATGGGTATGCTGGCAACGGTTATGAATTCCCTTGCTCTCCAGGACAGTCTTGAGAACATCGGTATTCCTACACGTGTACAGACATCCATCGAAATGCGCCAGGTGGCAGAACCTTATATTCGCAGGAAGGCCATGCGCCATCTGGAGAAAAAACGGGTAGTGATTTTCGCAGCCGGAACCGGTAACCCTTATTTCTCCACAGATACAACAGCTGCTCTCCGCGCTGCCGAAGTGGAAGCGGACGTTATCCTTATGGCTAAAAATAACGTCGACGGGGTATATACATCCGATCCGAAACTGAATGACGATGCACGTAAGTATGATCGTCTTTCTTACATGGAAGTATTGAATGAAGGTCTTGGAGTGATGGATTCTACTGCTTCATCATTATGTATGGACAACGATATCGATTTACTGGTATTCTCGATTATGGAAGAAGGAAATATTAAAAAAGCAGTCCTCGGTGAGGATATTGGAACGTTAGTGAGGGGGAAATAACATGTCTGACAAACTTATCAAAGAAACGAAGGAACAGATGAAAAAAGCTACCCAGGCTTTTTCGAAACAATTGGCTACCGTGCGGGCGGGACGTGCAAACCCGTCGATTCTCGACCCGGTATATGTCGATTACTACGGAGCTTCCACTCCGCTTCAGCAGCTGGCCCAGGTTTCAGCTCCGGAGCCGAGACTCCTTGTGATCACACCTTACGATAAATCAGCTATTTCGGAAGTGGAAAAAGCTATTCAGAAAGCCGACCTCGGCCTGTCCCCTTCGAGTGATGGTAACGTGGTCCGTATCAATATCCCTGCACTTACGCAGGAGAGACGTAAAGACCTGACAAAACTCGTCAAGAAATATACAGAAGAAGCAAAAGTGCAGATCAGAAACATCCGTCGTGAAACGAACGACGCTCTTAAGAAGAATGAGAAAGACGGGGAACTTACGGAAGATGACCTCCGTTCTTATCAGGATGACGTACAGAAACTTACAGATGAGTACGTAAAAGAAATAGATGACCTGTCGAAACAGAAAGAAGAAGAGATGCTGGAAGTATAAAATTAAAGGGGAAGCCGTGCTGTATTTGTTTGGCAGTACGGCTTTTGTTTTGCTATCATATGTGGTAGTTTTGTTAGGAAGGGATAGCGCTTATCCGAATTACATATAGTGAATTAAGAAAAGGATGGTATCCATGCCACTAAATCTTCCATTTATAAATCGGAGAGATCCGAAGCCGGAAGCAGAAACAGAAATCGATACGACAAATATACCAAAACATATAGCAATTATAATGGATGGAAATGGCCGCTGGGCAAAGGATAAAGGGTTGCCGAGAATTGCCGGTCATAAAGAAGGTATGGACGTTGTTAAGAAAGTGGTTCGGCATGCTTCGGATCTTGGCGTCGAAGTATTGACCCTTTATGCATTTTCCACGGAGAACTGGAAGCGGCCGAAAAAAGAAGTCGATTTTCTTATGAAACTTCCGGTCGATTTTTTACAGACGTATCTTCCGGAACTGGTTGAAAATAACATACGGGTCCAGACGATCGGCACAAAAGATCTTCTTCCGAAACATACTCAAAAAGCTGTCGATGAAGCTATTCATCGCACGGAAAACAATTCAGGCATGGTGCTTAACTTCGCGTTGAATTACGGGAGCAGAAATGAAATCGTGGAAGTGACGCGGATGCTTGCGTCCAAAGTGGAGGAAGGGGAACTTGCGGCCGACAGCATCACTGAAGAAACGTTCAACTCCTATCTATACACCTCCCATCTCTGTGAGCCCGATCTGCTCATCCGGACGAGCGGGGAACAGCGGTTAAGTAATTTTCTGCTGTGGCAGCTGGCTTATGCGGAGTTCTGGTTCACGGAGGTTTACTGGCCTTCGTTCACAGAATATACGTTGAACGAAGCCATTATCAATTATCAAAATCGAAAGCGTCGGTACGGCGGCGTGTAAGGTGTGATTAAATGAAACAGCGTACTGTAACAGCGATTATTGCAGGTTTGATATTTATACCTATCGTTCTGCTTGGCGGAACTTTATTTACTTTGTTTGTATATTTACTGGCAAGCATAGCTATATTCGAACTTATGAGAATGAAGAAAATTGCAAGGTATTCCGTATCTTCGCTCATTATACTGCTATTTATGTGGGCACTTATGTTACCGGAAATAAACTCCTATGAACTGAGCTCTTTTGTAACGAAGGCTGAGCTATCGCTGGTGACGGTCCTGCTTCTTTTGAGTTACACCGTCCTTGTAAATAATAAATTTACATTCGATGATGCAGGGTTTCTTCTTATTTCCGCCGTCTATGTCGGAATGGGATTTTATTACCTGATCGAGACGAGAATCGAGGGAGGACTTGATTACGTATTTTATGCCCTGTTTGTCGTTTGGGCTACTGATACCGGGGCATACGTATTCGGACGTATGTTCGGAAAAAGGAAGTTATGGCCCAAGATCAGTCCGAAAAAAACGGTGGAGGGCGCTCTTGGAGGAGTAGCACTTGCCTGCATCACTGCAGTCATTTTTCAGATCTTCCATCCACTCCATTCATCCATGTTTGTACTTATCGCCGTAACGATTCTCATTTCTGTAGCCGGTCAGATCGGCGACCTGGTGGAATCAGCTTTCAAACGTCATTACTTAGTCAAAGATTCGGGGAATATTCTGCCGGGCCACGGAGGAGTGCTGGATCGTTTCGACAGCCTCATCTTTATGCTTCCGGTTTTGCATCTGATTAACTTTATACCATAATTAGGAGCGTTGTTATGAAAAATATTGCACTTTTAGGAGCCACCGGGTCAATAGGAGAACAGACACTGGAAGTGATCCGGCAGCACAAAGATAAGTTTTCCGTTTTCGCTTTAGCTTTTGGAACGAATGCCGGTAAAGCGATTCCTATGATAAGGGAGTTCGAACCCGAAGCGGTGGTGACCGCGGACGAAGAAACACGGCAGAAGGTGTTCGAAGCTACTACCCACAAAAACATCATGGTCGGTTCAGAAGGCATGGTTGCGGTTGCGAAAGATCCCGGTGCCGATGTGTTCGTCAATGCGGTGATGGGAAGTATCGGCCTTCCGGCTACCCTTGAAGCTATCCGGTCAAGGAAACGGATAGCTATCGCGAATAAAGAGACGCTCGTTACAGCCGGCCATCTCGTTATGGCAGAATCAAGAAAGTATGATACTCCTCTCCTTCCGGTGGACAGTGAACATTCGGCAATTTTTCAGGCGCTGAATGGGGAAAGAAATGAAGATGTACGCAGACTGATTATAACCGCTTCGGGAGGCAGTTTCCGCGATAAAACGAGGGAAGAACTTCAGGGGGTCAATGTAAAAGATGCTCTGAATCACCCGAACTGGAACATGGGAGCTAAAATTACCGTGGATTCCGCTTCGATGATGAATAAAGGGCTGGAAGTAATTGAAGCCCACTGGCTTTTCAATATGCCGTATGACAAGATACACGTCCTGCTTCACAGAGAAAGCGTCATCCACTCGCTCGTGGAGTTTCAGGATCGCAGCGTCATGGCCCAACTGGGGTCTCCGGATATGAAAGTGCCTATCCAGTACGCCCTCAGTTATCCGGAGAGAATTCCTCTCAGTGGCAGCGAATCACTGGAACTTGAGGATTTAGCTGAACTTCATTTCCAGAAGATGGACATGGAACGGTTCCGCTGCCTGAAATTCGCCTTTCAGGCCGGCCGGCAGGGAGGGTCCATGCCGGCAGTATTGAACGCTGCCAATGAACAGGCAGTGGCTATGTTTCTGAATGAACAGATCTCTTTTCTGGATATAGAAGCTTTTGTCGAACGGGCGCTTACAGAGCATAATTCTGTTTCTGAACCTTCATTATCAGATATAATAGAGATTGATAAAGAAACGAGAAAACGTGTGGAACGTTACGTTAAATAAAGGAAGGTGCTTCATGTGACGACGGTTATTGCGTTTATACTCATGTTCGGTCTCCTGGTGTTTGTGCATGAGTGGGGGCATTTGATCTTTGCAAAGCGTGCAGGTATGCTTGCTCGTGAATTTGCTATCGGGTTCGGGCCAAAAGTGTTTTCGTTTACCAAAAATGAAACGCTGTATACGATTCGGCTTATACCTGCCGGGGGATATGTAAGAGTCGCCGGGGAGGACCCGGAAATCATAGATCTTAAGCCGGGACACCACATCGGTCTCGAGTTCGATGAATCCGGTCTCGTCAATAAAATAGTTGTAAACAATAAATCGAGGCATCCCGATGCCCGCATTGTCGAAGTGGAGCACGCAGACCTCGATCACACTCTTACCATAAATGGGTATGAACCCGGGGAAGAAGAGAAACTGTCATTTAATGTACATCCGGAAGCGATGTTCGTAATGGACGAAAAAGAAACCCAGATTGCCCCGTATGATCGGCAGTTCGCTTCGAAACCGAAAAGAAAAAGAGCTATGCAGCTTTTCGCCGGACCCATGATGAATTTTGTGCTTGCACTTATTTTATTTACGATACTGGGATTCGTCCAGGGTATCCCATCAGATGAAGCACGTTTCGGGGAGATACAGGACAATTCTCCTGCAAGTGAAGCAGGTTTCCGGGCCGGGGATGAAGTTATCCAGGCCGAAGGGCAGCAGGTGGAGTCCTGGGAAGATTTCACAAAAATTGTACAGGAACATCCGGAAGAAACGATGACCGTTACGCTTACGAGGAACGGTACAACAGAAGAGGTAGAAGTGACCCCGAGATCCGTAAAAGCTCAGGAAAGAGAAATTGGTCAGGTTGGAGTGACGAGAGCCTTCGAAGATTCTTTCGCGAAGAAAGCGACCTTCGGATTTACGCAGACGTACGAATGGTCCACGCTCATACTGACGAACCTCGGGAAACTGATTACTGGCCAGTTCTCTATAGATATGCTGTCCGGTCCAGTCGGAATCTATGATGCTACAGACCGGGTTGTGCAGACCGGGCTTACGAATTTCGTTATGTGGACAGCTGTATTGAGTGTAAACCTCGGGATTGTAAACCTTATGCCTATCCCGGCGCTCGACGGAGGGCGGCTGTTGTTCATCGGCGTGGAACTGATCCGCGGGAAGCCGGTGGACCCTCAGAAAGAAGGAGCAATCACATTTTTCGGTTTCGCTTTACTGCTTCTGCTTATGATTGTGGTGACGTGGAACGATATTCAGCGCCTGTTTCTGTAAGTATCGGATATTAGGCAGTAATCACATAAAAGAAGCGGGAAAAGGGCGTTCGCGCCTTTTCCCTTTTTAAAAAGAGGAGAGGTGTCAGGAATGAGACAGAGTAAAATGCTAGTTCCCACGTTAAAAGAAAATCCGGCTGAAGCTGACATAGCAAGTCACCAGCTTCTGGTAAGAGCAGGTTACATAAGGCAGCTGGCCTCGGGCATTTATACGCTTTTACCCTTAGGTAAACGCGTGTTGACGAAAATAGAGACTGTCATAAGGCAAGAAATGGATCGCGCAGGGGCCCAGGAAATGCTGCTTTCCGCTTTACAGCCCGCCGAACTTTGGCAGGAAAGCGGGAGATGGTATACGTACGGATCTGAATTGATGAGAATGAAAGATCGTCATGACCGGGAATTTGCCCTTGGTGCAACTCATGAAGAAGCGATGACAAGCATCTTACGTAATGAGGTGGGCACTTACAAAAAACTTCCGATGACTTTGTATCAGATTCAGAATAAATTCAGGGATGAAAAGCGACCAAGATTCGGACTGTTACGCGGTCGTGAATTTTTAATGAAAGATGCCTATTCATTCAATGAGTCCTTTGAGAGCCTGGATCAGAGTTATCAGAACATGTATGATGCCTACTGCCGTATTTTCGAACGGCTTGGATTGAACTACCGGGCAGTAATAGCCGATTCGGGGGCCATGGGCGGAAAAGAGACTCACGAATTTATGGTTCTTTCTGAAGTGGGAGAGGACGTTATAGCCTATTCGGATACTTCCAAATACGCCGCTAACGTAGAAATGGCTCCGGTAACGAAAGTGTATGAAAAATCTGTGGAAACTCCCGGAGAAATGGAAAAGGTTTCTACACCTGACAGGAAAACGATGCAGGAAGTAGCTGATTATCTCGGTCATGAACTGGAGCGGGGATTGAAGTCCATTATGTTTAAAGTGGATGACGAGTATGTTCTCGTAGTCACCCGGGGGGATCATGAAGTAAATGACGTTAAAGTGAAAAACTTCATGGATGCGAAAGTGGTAGATTTGGCTACGGAAGAAGATACGGTCCGGCTTATGGGAACAGGTTTCGGTTCCCTCGGCCCCGTCGGTGCTCCGCAAGAAGTGAAAGTGGTTGCGGATTATGCAGTGGAACCTCTTGTAAACGTCAGTTGTGGTGCGAATGAAGAAGGGTACCATTATAAAAATGTAACTCCCGGGAAAGATTTCGTGCCGGATAAGTATGCTGATATGCGTTTTGTCGAGGAAGGTGATCCCTCTCCTGACGGGGAAGGGGTAATCAAGTTCGCCCGCGGTATTGAAGTCGGTCATGTGTTCAAGCTGGGCTCCTTTTACGCCGAGAACATGGGCGCCACTTTCCTGGATAACAGCGGAAAGTCCCGGACGATGGTGATGGGTTCCTACGGAATCGGCGTATCCAGAACGCTGGCTGCCATGGTGGAACAATTCCACGACGACAAAGGCATCGTATGGCCGAAACAGGCAGCTCCATACCTGGTTCATATCCTGTCCCTCAATCCTAAAAAAGAAGAACAGCGCGTGCTTGCCGACAATATTTACGCAGATCTTCTTGATGAGGGGATCGAGGTACTGTACGATGATCGTCCGGAAAGAGCCGGAGTAAAATTTGCAGACAGTGACCTTATCGGTATTCCCCTGAGAATTATTGTAGGGAAACGGGCAGGTGAAGAAATCGTGGAAGTGAAAATGAGAAATGAGGAAAGCAAAACGGAAATTGCCCGTTCCTCGCTTATGGATGAAATTAAAAATCTGCTGGCATAAAATGAATACCCCTGCTCATCCGGCAGGGGTATTGTTGCCGTGAGGGAGGAAGAAAATTTGAGCGTCAATAATCAGGAGAAAATGCATTACCTGATCGAACAGCTGCAGCTGCCGGAGGATATACGGAGTTATTTCAGGGATAGTGAACTGGTGAAACTTTCTGTCTACAGAAAAGAAAAGCGCTGGCATTTCCACTTTCACTTTCCGACCCCGTTGCCTGCGACAGTATATGATTTATTCACTTCAACTCTTCAATCGACGTTCAGTTCACTGGCTCACGTAAGCTGGGAAACACAGGTGGAAGCCTCTTTCGATGAGGAGGCCATCCTTGACTACTGGAAATTATTCACGAATAAAATGACAAAGCTTTCTCCTGCTTATAAAGACTATGTATGCGAACAAAAACCGGAAGTTAACGGTAACAGAATTATGTTAACATGCAGAAATGAAGCAGAAGGGGAAGCGATGAAGAAGAAACTTCAGGAAGCGTTTCAGGAGTACTGTAAAGAGGCAGGCCTCCCTTCGTGTCAGATCAGCGTTCGTCTCGAAGAGCAGGGAGAAGCGGTAACGAAATTTAAAGAAGAGCGAAAGCAGGAAGATCAGCTGCTCGTCCAGAAAGCTGTTAAAGAAAAAGAGGAGAAAGAGAAAGTCAAAGAGTCGGAGGGTCCCAAAGGTCCGGTGGAAATCGGTTATAAAATACAGGAAGAGGCCGTACCGATGTCTTCCATTGAAGAAGAGGAGCGCCGTATTGTGCTTCAGGGATATATTTTTGACGCTGAAGTAAAAGAATTGCGGTCCGGCCGTCATCTTCTTCTTCTGAAAGTGACAGATTACACCGATTCATTTTCTGTGAAAATGTTTTCCCGCGGAGACGACCAGGCTGTAATCTTCAAACAGGTGAAAGCCGGAATGTGGGTGAAAATGCGCGGGGGGATCCAGACTGACAACTTTACAAACGAACTTACTATGATGGCGAACGACATCATTCAGATCAAAGTGAAGGAACGTGAAGATACAGCCCCTGAAGGAGAAAAAAGGGTGGAACTGCACGCTCACACGACGATGAGTCAAATGGACGCCCCTGTTTCTCCTTCCGCACTCATTAAGCAGGCGGCAGACTGGGGTCATGAAGCGGTTGCCATTACGGATCACGCCGCAGCCCAGGCTTTTCCTGAAGCGCACGCTGCCGGGGAGAAGAACGATATCCAGGTCATTTATGGGCTGGAAGCGAATCTCGTTAATGACGGGGTCCCCATTGCTTATGAGCCCAGGGACCGTCCGTTGAAGGATTCGGTATATGTGGTGTTCGACGTGGAAACTACGGGGCTTTCAGCCGTTTACGATAAAATCATTGAACTTGCTGCTGTGAAAATCGAGGAAGGCGAGATTGTGGATCGGTTCGAATCATTCGCCAACCCGCATCAGCCATTGTCGGAGACCACTGTGGAACTGACCGGGATTACCGACGATATGGTAAACGATGCTCCTGAAATTGAAAAAGTACTTAATGATTTCAAAGAGTGGGCCGGAGAAGATATTCTCGTTGCTCACAATGCAAGTTTCGATATGGGATTTTTGAATACGGGATACGAATCGGTGGGAATCAGTAAATCTCAGAACCCGGTCATCGACACGCTCGAGCTGGCCAGATTCCTGCTCCCGGATCTTAAGAACCATCGGCTGAATACGTTGTGCAAAAAGTTTGATATTGAACTCACCCAGCATCACCGGGCTATTTATGATGCGGAAGCAACAGGATACCTGTTGTGGAAGCTGGTTAAAAAGACGATGGACGAAAAAGAAATATATAACCACAAAAATTTAAACGACTATATGGGGGAAGGAAAAGCTTATCAGCGTTCGAGACCGAGCCACTGCATCATACTTGCTAAAAATGATACCGGACTGAAGAATCTTTACCGTCTCATATCGGAATCGCATATCGATTATTTTTACAGAGTCCCCCGCATCCCCCGTTCCCGGCTCACTATGCACCGGGAAGGCCTAATTGTAGGTTCCGGATGCGACAAAGGCGAACTTTTTGAAACGATGATGCAGAAATCCGAAGAGGAGGCCGAGAAGGTGGCTGAATTTTATGATTACATAGAAATTCAGCCGGTGGGTAATTACGCCCATCTCATAGAAAAAGATATTCTTCAGACGGAAGCTCAGGTGTACGACATTCTGAAAAAGCTTACCGCCCTCGGTGAAAAACTGAATAAACCCGTAGCGGCTACCGGAAATACCCATTATATTAATGAGCGCGATAAAATTTACAGACAGGTTCTCATCTCTTCCCAAAGCGGAAACCCGCTGAGCAGGCAGACGCTTCCTGAGGTGCATTTCAGAACGACGAATGAAATGCTTGAAGAATTTTCTTTTCTGGGTGAAGAGAAAGCGAAAGAAGTTGTCGTTACCAATACGAACAAAATAGCGGGGCTCATGGAAGAAGTCCACCCTGTGAAAGAAAATTTGTACACACCTAATATTGAAGGGGCAGATCAGGAAATTCGGGATATGTCCTACAATAAGGCTCGAAGTATTTACGGAGATGAGCTGCCCGAACTTGTCGTAAACCGATTGGAAAGGGAACTCGAAAGTATTATCGGAAACGGATTTGCTGTAATTTACCTTATCTCTCAAAAGCTGGTGACTAAATCACTCAGCGACGGTTACCTCGTAGGGTCGAGGGGGTCTGTCGGTTCTTCATTCGTGGCTACCATGACAGACATTACGGAGGTCAACCCGCTCCCTCCGCATTACGTATGTCCGTCCTGCAGACATCATGAGTTCTTCTCGGACGGCAGTGTCGGCAGTGGTTTTGATCTTGAGGACAAAGCCTGTCCCGAATGCGGAACTCCATACGTCAAAGACGGTCAGGACATACCTTTCGAAACATTCCTCGGTTTCAAAGGCGATAAAGTTCCCGACATTGATCTGAACTTTTCCGGGGAGTATCAGCCGAGAGCTCACGATTACACGAAAGAACTGTTCGGGGAGGAGAAAGTATACCGGGCCGGTACTATCGGCACGGTAGCTGAAAAAACGGCTTACGGATTTGTGAAAGGGTACGCGTCGGATCATCAGTTGCAGTATAAAAATGCCGAAGTCGACAGACTCGTTCAGGGATGTACAGGAGTGAAGAGAACTACCGGACAGCACCCCGGAGGTATAATAGTGGTTCCTGATGACAAGGATATTTATGATTTTTCACCAATCCAATTCCCGGCGGATGATACCGATTCTAATTGGCGTACCACTCATTTCGACTTTCACTCTATTCACGATAACCTGTTGAAACTCGATATCCTCGGTCACGATGATCCGACCGTTATACGTATGCTTCAGGATCTATCAGGCATCGACCCGAACGATATACCGGTGGATGATGAAGAAGTGATGAAAATTTTCAGCGGTCCTGATGTTTTAGGTGTCACTTCCGAGCAGATCAACTGTAAAACGGGGACTCTTGGCGTGCCGGAGTTCGGAACGAAATTCGTACGTCAGATGCTTGAAGATACAAAACCGAAAACATTTGCGGAACTTGTTATCATCTCAGGACTTTCCCATGGCACTGATGTCTGGCTCGGGAACGCTGAACAGCTGATCAGCGACGGCATATGCACACTTCCGGAAGTGATCGGCTGCCGTGATGATATAATGGTCTATCTTATGCACAAAGGTCTTGAACCGGGTCTTGCGTTCAAGATTATGGAGTTCGTACGTAAGGGTCGGGGTCTTGAAGATGAATGGATCCAGGAAATGAAGAAGCACGGCGTGCCGGACTGGTATATCGAGTCCTGTAAGAAGATCAAGTACATGTTCCCGAAAGCACACGCTGCTGCCTACGTATTGATGGCAGTTCGTATCGCATACTTCAAAGTGCATTATCCCGTTTATTTCTACGCTGCTTATTTCACAGTGAGAGCGAGTGATTTTGAACTGGATACAATGGTTAAAGGTTCCGGAGCTATCCGGAGCCGTATAGAAGACATTCAGCAGAAAGGGCTGGATGCGACTCCTAAAGAAAAGAATCTTATGACAGTTCTCGAAATTTCACTTGAGATGTGTGAACGTGGTTACAACTTCGGGAGTGTGGATCTCTACCGCTCCACCGCTTCGGAATTCATCGTCGACGGGAACACCCTCGTTCCTCCGTTTAATGCGGTCGACGGCCTTGGAACAAACGCGGCGATCAATATTGTGAAAGCCAGAGAAGACGGTGAATTTTTATCGAAACAGGATTTGAGGGAAAGGAGCCGTATCTCCAAAACGGTACTTGAGTATTTGGACGATCATGGATGCTTATCAGACATGCCTGATGAGAACCAGCTCTCTCTGTTCTAGGCAAGTTGCGTACCGGAGCCAATTATGATATATTAATTATGGTTGGAAACGTGATAGCAAGCAGGGAAAAGAGTGGGGATACGCCCACTCTTTTGTTTCTATTTTTTATGAGCTTCTCCCTGCTTATTGCTGCCGCTATGATAATGATCATAGCGGTTTCTCATGAGAAAAAGAAAATATAGCGTAAGGAGGTCGTGTGGTTGAGTCAGGACGTAATTAAAGTAACAGAACAATTAGTCATGCCGATCTTACAGGATCTTAATGCAGAATTAGTCGATGTAGTATTTGAAAAAGAAGGAAAGAACTGGTTTCTACGCGTTTTTATTGATAAAGAAAATGGTATTGATATTGAAGAATGCGGGATCGTCTCCGAGAAGTTGAGTGAAAAACTTGATGAAGAAGACCCTGTTGAGTCCCCTTACTTCCTCGATGTTTCTTCTCCTGGTGCAGAAAGACCGCTTAAGAAGAAAGAGGATTTCGAGAAGTATGTCGGAGAATACGTCTACATGAAGCTTTATGAGCCCGTAGAAGGGGAAAAAGAATTTGAAGGAACACTCAGAAGTTTCCATGATGAAGTTGCTGAGGTTGAAATAAGAATAAAAACGAGAAGAAAGACGCTGGAAGTGCCGTTTAATAAGATAGCCAAAGCACGACTGGCAGTTACGTTTAATTAATAAAGGGGTGGATTCAGGTGAGTCAGCAATTGTTTGATGCCATGAATTATTTGGAAAAAGAAAAAGGCATCGATAAGGATTTTCTGCTCGAGGCGTTGGAAGCTGCTTTGATTTCAGCATATAAAAAGAATTTTAATGCCGCTACAAACGTTCGCGTAAGTATAAATGAAGAAGAAGGCGCTATGAAAGTTTTTGCTCAAAAAACAGTAGTGGATGAAGTGGAAGATAACCAGCAGGAAATTTCCACTGAAGAAGCAAAGGAAATCAACCCTAACTATGAAGCCGAAGATGTTGTGGAAGTGGAAGTGACTCCCGCAGATTTCGGAAGAATAGCCGCTCAGGCTGCCAAACAGGTAGTGACCCAGCGAGTCAGGGAAGCGGAACGCGGAATTATTTACGGAGAGTATGTCGATCGCGAAGAAGATATTATGAACGGCATTATCCAAAGGAAAGACAACCGGTTCGTCTACGTAAATCTCGGTAAAGTGGAAGCCCGGCTTCCCGAGGGAGAACAGATGCCGAAAGAAACGTACAACGTCCATGAACGTCTTAAAGTTTATGTTACAAAAGTGGAAAACAATAATAAGGGTCCACACGTTTATGTTTCGAGAACGCATCCGAATTTACTGAAGCGTCTCTTTGAAATGGAAGTGCCGGAAATATACGACGGGACAGTAGAAGTGACGTCTGTGGCACGTGAAGCCGGAGACCGCTCTAAAATTTCCGTATATGCGGAAGATCCGGAAATCGATCCGGTCGGCTCCTGTGTCGGTCAGGGCGGTCAGCGCGTACAGACTATAGTGGATGAGCTTAAAGGCGAAAAAATAGACATTGTACAGTGGTCGGAAGATCCGGTTGTATATGTCACTAATGCACTCAGTCCTTCCAAAGTACGTAAAGTCATCGTCAATGAAGAGGAACAGGCAACGACGGTGATCGTGCCGGATTATCAGCTCTCGCTTGCTATAGGTAAAAGAGGTCAGAACGCCAGACTGGCGGCTAAATTAACCGGGTG
The DNA here is from genome assembly GCF_900156705.1 of Salimicrobium salexigens. Classification (NCBI taxonomy): domain Bacteria; kingdom Bacillati; phylum Bacillota; class Bacilli; order Caryophanales; family Bacillaceae; genus Salimicrobium; species Salimicrobium salexigens. Next base: position 146,263 of record NZ_FTOK01000003.1, read on the forward strand.
GAAGATTGACATTAAAAGTGAATCGGAAGCTCTCGAAAACGGCCTTCTTGATGATGACAGCGACCTGGAGGAAGAGGCGGCGGATAATCCTGATCCTTTGGAAGAGTGATAAGGAGAAAGGGGAATATTCATGCCTAAACAAAAAAAGAAGACACCTTTACGAAAGTGTGTAGTAACCCAGGAAATGAAGCCGAAACAGCAGTTGATTCGCGTAGTTCGCAATAAAGAGGGAGAGGTCTTTGTAGACCCGACCGGTAAAAAGAATGGCAGAGGTGCCTACATTTCTAAAGATCTGTCTGTAATCAATACCGCAGAAGAACAGGGAATGCTCGCAAGGCATTTGAACACGGGCATCGATTCCGAGGTGTTCGAACAGTTAAGAACACAAGTGACCGAAATTGAGTAAAGGTACCTATCTGGATTTTCTCGGACTGGCAATGAGAGCCGGTAAAATAACGGTGGGGGAAGAATCCATCGTAAAAGACATCCAGTCGAAACGTGCGAAACTAGTATTAGTTGCCGCAGATACCGGGAAACAGACAAAGAAAAAGCTGAATGACAAATGCAGCTATTATCAAATCCCGATTTTCGAAGTGGACGATCGTCAGACGATCTCGCAGGCAATAGGGAAATCGGGACGAGTTGCGATCGCAGTTACGGAGAAAGGTTTCGCCAAAAAAATGCAGTCGTTACTCGAGGAAATTAATCGGGGGTGAAAGTATGAGTAAAATGAGAATTTACGAATACGCCAAAAAGAACAATGTAGAAAATAAAAAAGTGATCGAAACACTTAATGAAATGGGGATGGACGTTACGAACCACATGGTTGCCATAACGGAAGAAACCCAGCAGCAACTGGATAAAACGTTCAACCCTTCTTCCGGTCAGGAAGAAAAGCCTGCTGAGAATAAGCAGAAAAGCACAGAGAAAAAGCCTAAGAAAAAGAAAAGCAATAATAAAAAAGCGAAAAATAAGCAGGAAGCTCACAAACAGCAGGAGAGAAAACCAAAAAGTAAAAACGAGACCCCTTCAAAAGTATTTTACGAAGGCACACTTACGGTGAGCGAACTTGCGGAGAAGCTGAACAAGGATTCTTCCGAAATATTGAAGAAACTTCTCCTTATGGGAGTTATGGCCAATAAGAACCAGACTCTCGACAGCGATACGATTGAACTGATCGGTGACGAGTTCGGTGTGGAGGTCGAAGAAAAAGAAGCGGTGGACGAAACCGATATCGAAAACCTCACCTTCGAAGATAACCCGGAAGACCTTGAAGAACGTCCTGCCGTTGTAACCATAATGGGTCACGTTGACCACGGGAAGACTACTCTCCTTGACTCGATCCGTAATACGAAGGTCACTGCAGGAGAAGCAGGGGGAATTACGCAGCATATCGGAGCGTACCAGATCGAAGAAAACGATAAAAAAGTTACATTTCTAGATACGCCTGGACACGCGGCATTTACAAGTATGCGTTCCCGTGGTGCGCAGGTAACGGACATAGCGATTCTTGTCGTTGCAGCTGATGACGGCGTAATGCCGCAGACGAGAGAAGCAATTTCACATGCTAAAGCAGCTGAAGTACCGATTATCGTTGCCGTTAACAAAATGGATGTGGAAGGTGCGAATCCTGATCGTATCATGCAGGAACTAATGCAGTTCGAACTGGTTGCCGAAGATTACGGCGGAGAGACGATTTTTGTGAAGATGTCCGCGCTTGCAGGAGAAGGAATAGAAGACCTGCTGGAAATGATTACATTAGTTTCCGAAATGGAAGAACTTAAAGCCAACCCTGCACGTCCTGCGTTCGGAACAGTCATCGAAGCCGAACTTGATAAAGGGAGAGGACCTGTCGCAACACTTCTTGTACAGAATGGAACTCTCAACGTCGGAGATTCCGTAGTTGTAGGTAACACTTACGGCCGCGTGCGTGCCATGGTCAACGATATCGGCCGCCGGGTGAAAGAAGCTGCTCCTTCTACACCAGTGGAAGTGACGGGACTTAATGACGTACCTCATGCAGGAGATCGTTTCCTCGTCTTTGAAGATGAAAAGAGAGCCAAGTCTATCGGTGAGGCACGTAAACAGCAAAAAATTGAAGAAGAAAGACGATCGACCCAGAAAGTCAGTCTCGACGATCTTTTTGAACAGATCCAGCAGGGTGAGTTGAAAGAGATCAATCTTATCCTTAAAGCCGATGTTCAGGGATCGGTCGAAGCTCTGGCCAGTTCTCTTGAAAAGATTGAAGTTGAGGATGTGAAAGTTAACATCATCCATACCGGAGTAGGAGCCATCACAGAGTCTGATGTTTCCCTCGCTGCCGCCTCCAGCGGAGTTATTATCGGATTCAACGTTCGACCGGACGGTAACGCAAGAAAGGCTGCCGAAGGCGAAAACGTTGAAATCAGACTCCATAATGTAATTTACAAAGCTATTGAAGAAATTGAGGCCGCTATGAAGGGAATGCTCGATCCTGAATTCGAAGAAAAAATAATCGGTCAGGTGGAAGTCCGCGAAATCTTTAAAGTTTCAAAAATCGGTACCATCGCAGGTTCTTATGTTACGGACGGTAAAATCAACCGGAACGCTGGCGTACGCGTCATCCGTGACGGTGTCGTAATCTTCGAAGGTGAGATTGACCAGCTGAAACGGTACAAAGATGATGCTAAAGAAGTAGTGCAGGGTTATGAATGTGGTATAACCGTCAAAAACTTCAACGATATAAAAATCGGAGATATCATTGAACCATTCGTCATGGAAGAAGTAGAACGAACGTGATTGTAAGTGCAGAGATTGATGGAATGATACACGGTGCCCAATCGCTCAAAGAAAAAAGAGCGGTTCTGCGCCGTGTGCAATCCAGGATTCAAAACGAATTTAACGTCTCTGTGAGCGAAATCGATCACCAGAATCTCTGGCAACGGACCAAAATTGGAGTTGTCACCATCTCGTACGATTATAAAAAAGCGGAACAGACCATTCAGAAAGTGTTACACTTTATTGATTCTTTTCCGGAATTTGAACGAATGGATACCTTTCTGGAACGTCTTTAGGAAAGCGGGTGAAGAAAGATGAGTGAAATGAGAGCGAATCGTGTAGCAGAGCAGATCAAAAAAGAACTCGGGGACATTATCAGTAAAAAGATAAAAGACCCGCGTATAGGTTTTGTGACTGTGACAGATGCGGAAGTAACCGGAGACCTGCAGCAGGCAACTGTATACATTACCGTGCTCGGTGGTGAACCTGAACTTCAGGATACGCTTGCAGGACTGGGCAAAGCCAGAGGGTTCATACGCTCTGAAATTGGAAAGAGGATCCGTTTGAGGAAAACACCGGAAATTACTTTCGAAATTGACGAAGCAGTAGAACGCGGAAACCGCATCGAGTCCCTGTTGAACAATCTGAACGACACGAATAACACGTAACCCCGGGTTCTCAAAAACCGGGGTTACATTTATAATTGGAGGGGAACAGGAATATGGATGGTATTTTTCCATTATGGAAACCCAAAGGGTTAACTTCCCATGACTGTGTAGTGAAGGTAAGAAAAGTAGCCGGAACGAAAAAAATCGGTCACACCGGTACGCTGGACCCTGAAGTCGAAGGGGTATTACCGCTGTGTATCGGCAAAGCGACTAAGCTCGTTCCTTTTCTTACTGATACAGAAAAAACTTACGAGGCAGTTATTTCTCTCGGCACGGCTACGGAGACAGAAGATGCCTGGGGAGAAGTGATCGACACGGCTGAAGTACCCGATATTTCCGATCACTATATACAGAAGGTTCTGAAGGATTTTCAGGGAGACATTACGCAGGTGCCCCCCATGTATTCGGCGGTTAAAGTAAATGGCAGGCGATTGTACGAATATGCGAGGGAAGGTATGGAAGTGGAAAGACCTGAACGGCAGGTGACGATTCACGAACTGCATTGGATGGAGAGAGTGAGCAGGGAATCGTTCAGAGTGAAAGTGGTCTGCTCCAAGGGAACTTACATAAGAACGCTTTGCGTGGATATAGGAAAAGCTCTCGGGCTGCCTGCACACATGAAGGAATTAACGAGGACCGGTACCGGGGATTTTACCGAAATCGACTGTGTAAGACTCGAAGATCTGGACAGAGATAAACTGAACAATGGGCTGCTTCCGATGAAGAAAGCCGTCCCTCATTTGCCTGAGTGGGAGGTCACGGAAGAAGAGGCATCTCTTATCCGAAATGGTCAGAGATTTGATCGCCCGGCCAACTGGAGTGCAGGAGAAATTCACGTCGCTGTTCATAAGGGAGAGCTGCTTGCTCTGTATCATGACCACCCTGATAAACCGGGCCTGATAAAGCCGATCCGCGTACTTAAACAGTAATAAATGAAGCAGGTGAGAAAGTATGAAAGTGTTTCGATTGGATAACCGTACCAGTAGTGTGAAAGAACAGGTGGAGACCAGCGTAACAGCTGTCGGTTTTTTCGATGGTGTGCATACAGGTCACCGCAAAGTAATGATGAAAGCGAAAGGAATAGCAGAGAAAGAAGGCAGGAAGTGGGGAGTGATGACTTTCGATCCTCACCCTTCAGTAGTATTGAAGGGAGTGGAAAATGCCCAATACTTAACCCCTTTGCCGGTGAAAGAAAAGCTAATAGAAGAATTGGGAGCCGATTACCTGTTCATTGTACCATTTACGAAGGAACTGGCATCTTTGAGTCCGCAAACGTTTGTGGATGAGTATTTTGCAGGACTATGTATCGCTCATGTAGTAGCAGGATTCGATTTTTCATTCGGGCATAAAGGAAAAGGTAATATGGAAATCATCGATCAGCTGGCTGATGGCCGATTTACATCTTCCACCGTCGAGGAATTCCAGGAAGATAGCGAAAAGGTCAGTTCCACCCGGATAAGAAAACTGCTGGACGAAGGAGAGGTGATTGCGGCCAATGAACTTCTCGGTCGCAGCTACGTAATATACGCAAAGCCGGCCGGGGCAGGGGAACTGGAGATACCCCTCTATTATCATCATCCCGAAGACGGAGAATATGAAGCAGAGGTTGATGGTGAGAGAGGGAAGGTAATGGTGAAAGGAAGCAGAATTGAATGGAAAGACGGACGTAACAAGAGCAATGGGGATGTGCCTGTCCGTTTTCTTAAAGAATTGCGAAAATGACCCAAAAGGTTGCATTTTTTCTTTCAGTTTTGTATGATTTAAATTGAACCTTCGCTAGGCGCTTCGACTCACCGACGATCGCTTGGGGCAAGGGAATGAATTAATTTTAGGAGGTGGAGCTGTAATGGCTTTAACTAAGGAACGTAAAAACGAAATTATCGAACAGTACAAGACTCACGAAAATGATACAGGGTCTTCGGAAGTTCAAATCGCAGTTTTAACAGAGCAAATCACTACACTGAACAACCATTTGCGTTATCATAAACATGATCATCATTCCCGTCGCGGACTGTTGAAAATGGTCGGTAGACGTCGTAATCTGTTGAGCTATCTACGTAATAATGATATTAAACGTTACCGTGAGTTGATCCAAAGTCTTGGTCTGCGTCGCTAACGTACAGGTAAAAGCGGGAGGGATCCCGCTTTTTCTGTATGTTTACATATTTATAAGTATAAGTTTAGTGACACTGATCGGTATTGCAAATTAGAGAGGAGTACAATCTTCTATGACAGATAATAAACAAGTGTTTTCTATTGATATCGGCGGTCAGAAGCTGTCGGTGGAAATAGGTGAAATGGCAAAGCAGGCGAATGGAGCAGCGATGATCAGCTATGGTGATACATCGGTTCTTTCCACAGCGACCGGTTCCAAAGAGCCGAAAGACCTTCCGTTTTTCCCGTTGACTATTAACTATGAAGAACGTCTATATGCCGTAGGGAAAATACCGGGCGGTTTCATTAAGCGCGAAGGGCGTCCGAGCGACAAAGCGGTTTTGACTGCTCGTTTGATTGATCGCCCGATCAGACCGCTGTTCCCGGACGGATTCCGGAACGATATCCAGGTTATCAACACTGTGATGAGTGTAGATCAGGACTGTTCCTCCGAAATCGCAGCGATGATAGGTTCTTCTATTGCACTCAGTGTCTCCGATCTCCCGTTCGCGGGACCGATCGCCGGGGTTATCGTCGGACGGGTGGACGGAAAATTCGTCATCAACCCGACCGTCGAACAGCAGAAAGCGAGTGACATCGATTTAACAGTGGCCGGAACGAAAGACGCTGTCAACATGGTAGAGGCAGGAGCACTTGAAGTTCCGGAAGCGGATATGCTTGAAGCGATAATGTTCGGGCATGAAGAGATTAAACGCCTGGTGGAATTTCAGGAAGAGATCATTAAAGCTGCCGGAAAAGAAAAAATGGAAGTGCAACTTCTTTCAAATGATGAACAGCTTCAACAGAAGACGGAAAGGGAAGCTACGGCTTCCATAGTCGAAGCTATCCAGATTAATGATAAAAAAGCGCGGGAAGAAGCGATCGATAAGGCTAAGAACGACTACCTGGATAAAGTCGCCGAAGAGGAATTGGAAGAAGAAGAGATTAGTCAGATCAAGTCCATCCTTGACGATATTGTAAAAGCCGAGGTACGCAGGCTGATTACAAAAGAGAAAATAAGACCTGACGGCAGAAGTCCGCGTGAAATCCGACCTCTTACCTCAAGAGTGGATGTGCTGCCACGTACACACGGGTCGGGGATGTTCACCCGTGGTCAGACCCAGGCGCTCAGCGTATGTACACTTGGGGCACTGGGTGAAGTCCAGATTCTGGATGGCCTGGACCTGGAAGAATCAAAACGCTTCATGCACCATTACAATTTTCCGAACTTCTCCGTCGGTGAAACAGGACCGATACGCGGTCCGGGCCGTCGTGAAATCGGCCACGGAGCTTTGGGGGAAAGAGCGCTTGAAGTGGTCATTCCATCCGAAGAGGAATTTCCGTACACTATACGGCTCGTTTCCGAAGTGCTTGAATCCAACGGTTCCACTTCCCAGGCCAGTATATGTGCCAGTACTCTTGCAATGATGGATGCCGGTGTGCCGATCAAAGCACCCGTAGCCGGTATCGCCATGGGCCTTGTGAAATCAGGGGACGATTATACGATTCTGACAGATATTCAGGGAATGGAAGACTTTCTCGGAGATATGGATTTTAAAGTAGCCGGTACCGAAAAGGGTGTCACTGCCCTGCAGATGGACATTAAGATTGAAGGTCTTTCAAGAGATATTTTGAAAGAGGCGCTGGAACAGGCGAAAAAAGGAAGAATGGACATACTCGGTCACATGCTTGAAGTAATGCCTTCCACACGCAGTGAACTGTCCTCCTACGCTCCTAAAATTATGAAAATGTCGATCAACCCTGATAAAATTCGTGATGTCATTGGTCCGAGCGGTAAACAGATCAATAAAATCATCGAAGAAACAGGAGTGAAAATCGATATTGAGCAGGATGGAACTGTTTTCATTTCCTCTCAAAACAGTGAAATGAATGAAAACGCCAAAAAAGTGATCGAAGATATCGTTCGTGACGTAGAAGTGGGAGAAGTATATGATGGTACAGTGAAACGGGTGGAGAAATTCGGAGCCTTCGTGGAACTGTTCAAAGGCAAAGAAGGCCTCGTACACATCTCCGAGCTGGCGGAAGAACACATTAAAAAAACTGAAGACGTAGCCAATGTAGGGGATACGCTGACAGTAAAAGTGAAAGAGATCGACAGACAGGGACGGATAAACCTTTCCAGAAAAGCGATCCTTGTGGAACAGAAAGAAAAAGAGCAGAGTGAAGAAGGACAGGAGACGGAGTAAAGAAAAGCGAACTGGATAATTCCAGTTCCTTTTTTTAATTAAAAATCTATAGCACAATCGGGCTTTTTCCCATGTTTTCGAAGCAGTTCAGAACTTTCGGGAGGAAATCGGAGAATATGCCTCCAGGATATACTTAGTTCTCCATTGAGAAGGTTAGTTACCGAATCGGCTCATCTATTGTATTAGCATTCCGGCGAAGTATTAGGTTACGATTGGGTAGTGTGAGTTTACATGTGTGGTTTACCGGCAGTTCGCGCGCAGTCACCATACGTTCTTCAGGGCTGACCGGCACTGCTGTTCCGGGTATAATGAGTATTGTTCCTTATGACGGAAAGCAGGGAATGTGATAAAATAACAAAATAGTGAGACTGTAATTAATTTTCAAAATCAATTACAGGGAAAGGAAGATAATTATGAGCGAGCAGAAAAAAGTTAATGTAGCCGTTCTCGGTGCTACCGGAGCGGTCGGACAGAAAATGATCGAAACACTGGAAGATAGAGACTTTCCTGTTAAAGAACTGAAGCTGTTGTCTTCAAGCCGTTCTGCAGGTTCAAAGATTTCTTTCAAAGGTGAAGAATATACAGTGGAAGAAGCAAAACCGGAAAGCTTTGAAAATGTAGATATCGCATTGTTCTCCGCAGGAGGATCGATTTCCAAAAAACTTGCGCCGGAAGCGGTGAAACGCGGTGCTCTTGTTATTGATAATACAAGCGCGTACAGGATGGACCCGGAAGTCCCTCTCGTAGTACCGGAAGTGAATGAAGAAGATATTAAAGAAAACAAAGGGATAATAGCGAATCCTAACTGTTCCACAATTCAAATGGTCGCTGCTCTTAAGCCGATTGATGACAAGTATGGACTGAAACGGGTCCTTGTATCTACTTATCAGGCAGTTTCCGGAGCCGGAAACGATGCGGTTGATGAGATGAATGAACAGTCGAGAGCGATGCTCGACGGGAAAGAGTACGAAACAAATATACTTCCTGTCAAAGGAGACGAAAAACATTTTCCGATAGCTTTTAACGCTCTGCCGCAAATCGACGTATTCGAAGAAGACGGCTATACCTTCGAAGAAAAGAAAATGATCAACGAAACGAAGAAGATTATGCATATGGACAAACTTCCCGTTTCAGCGACGTGTGTACGCCTACCGTTTGCGGTTTCCCATGCGGAGAGTGTATATGTCGAAATCGATAAAGAAGCAGTAAGCGTAAGTGATTTCAGAAAAGTCATCAGTAATGGAGAAGGTCTGACACTTCAGGACAATCCGTCCGAGCAGGATTATCCTACGCCGCTGTCGGCAGCCGGCAAAAAAGATGTATTTGTCGGAAGGATACGTAAAGACCCGGATGTCGATTACGGTTTTCACATGTGGGTCGTCTCGGATAATCTACTCAAAGGCGCGGCCTGGAACTCCATACAGATAGCAGAAAGAGTCGTGACAAATAACTGGTTGTAATCCAATGACTATAGAGGTGTAAGGAATGGATATCGTAGTTCAGAAATTTGGAGGAACATCGGTCCGGGACGAAGAAAGCCGTGCCCGGGCCATGTCCCACATTGAGAAAGCAGTGAAAGAAGGATACAAAGTAGTAGTAGCGGTTTCCGCGATGGGGAGAAAAGGTGAACCTTATGCGACAGATACTCTGTTAAGTCTCGTGGATCATCCGAATACAACTTTGTCTTCGAGGGAACAGGATCTGCTCATGTCCTGCGGAGAAGTGATATCATCCGTCGTGTTTTCGGATGAATTATCGAAGGCCGGTGTTTCATCGACAGCTCTGACCGGAGCTCAGGCAGGGTTCTTCACTAACAGTGATTTCACCAAAGCTAAAATAGTCGATATGAAACCGGACAGAATATTGCAGGAACTCAAAGATTTAGATGTAGTAGTAGTGGCAGGCTTTCAGGGGAAAACCGAAGAGGGGGATGTCACGACGTTCGGACGCGGAGGCAGTGATACGACTGCTGCCGCACTCGGTGCAGCTTTAAATGCAGAATACGTGGATATCTTTACGGACGTCGAAGGTATTATGACTGCAGATCCGAGAATTGTCGAATCGGCCCGTACGATGAAGCAGATTACGTATAATGAGATCAGTAACCTTGCTTATCAGGGAGCCAAAGTGATACATCCGAGAGCTGTAGAAATCGCCATGCACGCAAAAGTCCCGTTACGGGTAAGGTCTACATATTCGGACTTACCGGGCACGCTCGTTTCTGCTTCCACGGATGGGGAGAATGGCAGTGATATCGATGACAGACTCGTTACCGGTATCGCCCATATGACGGGAATTACGCAAATAAAAATTCCGGTGGAAGAGGAAAACGGCAATGTTCAGGCAAAAGTCTTCGGTATGATGGCAGAAGCGGGTATCTCGGTGGATTTCATCAATATTTCACCGAACTCGATTGTATTCACCATTGCCGAACCTTATACGGAGAAGGCGAAAGAGCTTTTCGAACAGGAAGGGTTTTCTCCGGTAATAAAACGTAACTGTGCCAAAGTATCGACTGTAGGGGCCGGAATTTCAGGGGTCCCGGGTGTTACTTCCAAGATAGTTAATACGTTAAGCAGTGCCGGAGTGCAGATTCTTCAGTCCGCAGACTCTCATACGACCATCTGGATGCTGATCAAGGAAGAGGACATTAAGGAAGCCGTTAATGCTCTTCATTCGATATTTCAACTGAGCGAAGATATATAAAGGGGAGATGAATATGGATTTCGGACGGGTACTGACTGCTATGGCAACTCCGATTGACAGTTTCGGGCAGGTGGATTTTCCGAAAATTGATGAACTTGTCGACCATCTAGTTAATAATGGAAGCGACGGCCTGGTGGTAGCCGGGACGACCGGGGAATCTGCCACTCTTTCTTTTGATGAGAAAGTGAAAGTATGGGAAAGGACCGTTTACGCAGCGGACGGACGGGTCCCTGTCCTTGCCGGTTCAGGTACTAACGGAACCCAGGAATCTCTGGAACTGTCCCTTCTGGCTCAGAATGCAGGAGTCGACGGTCTGATGCTGGTCGTTCCTTACTACAACAAACCGAATCAGGAAGGCCTGTATCTGCATTTTAAAACGATTGCTGAGAAAGTGGACGTACCGATAATGGTATATAACGTTCCCGGTCGCACAGTCGTACGCTTGAATCCGGAGACTATTGTATGGCTCTCCGAAATCCCCAATATCGCAGCCGTTAAGGAAGCTACCGGCGACCTGAGCGCCATGGCTGAAATCATAGAGGGGGCCTCCGATGATTTTAACGTTTATACCGGCGATGATCATCTGACATATCCTACGTACGCTATCGGTGGTCGTGGTGTGGTGTCGGTGTCTTCTCATGTAGCCGGTAAAACGATGCAGGAAATGCTTGATTTATTTGACCAGGGTGAAATAAAAAAAGCTGCCGCCATACATCGTAAGCTCGTACCGGTCTGCAAAGGGATGTTTATAGCTCCTTCGCCGGCACCGATCAAAGAGGCTTTGAAAAGGAAAGGTCTCGATGTCGGAGGTGTACGTCTCCCGATGGTGCCTCTTACAAAGGAGGAAGAAACATTCATCCACAACCTGGTGGACGACCTGTAACCCGGCTGTCCTTCTCCATCAACATCTCCCTGACGTCCTGTTGCCGGTACCTGCAGCATTTCCGGTGCCCAATCTGTCAGTTGAGGGAAATTATATGTTCGACCGGTCTTTTTCGAAAGACCGGTCGTTACGTATTTTCAAGCATTCTCCAGTCGTTTCACTCCGCAAAATTCATCAGAGTTCTTCTGTTTTTGTGACCGGAGGGTATAGGTGTATAAGAAAGGAATATGCTATAATTATAGAATGAACCTTCCAGGATGCCCCGGATAACCACGGCATCCTGTTTTTTCGTCAAAGTAGGAGGATTTCCATGGCTAAAAGAAAGAGAAACAGAAAAAAGAAATCAAAGATAAATAATCGTATACGTTATGAATTGTTCGGTCTGCTGTTTGTTATTACAGCAATATTTGGGAGCGGACTGCCCTTTTTCAAAACGGGAGCAGTCCCGAAATTCCTGACTTTCGTTTTCCAGCTGATTTTTGGATTATGGTATTTTATGATACCGCTCGGTCTGCTGGTGCTTGGCGGATACGTCATGCTTAAGAGGTCGTGGCCGATCATTAAGAAACCCGGAGGTACATTCCTTGTCGTTGCAGGAGTACTGCTTCTTTCGCACGTCCAGGCGTTATACCCGTCGAACGGAGGTGTGTTCTCTGCCACCTGGGGGATTTATCGAAGCGATGTATCCTTCATTGAGATGGGCGGGGGTTTCAGTGGAGCTGTCCTCTACAGCATAACTGACTTTCTTTTTGGACAGGCGGGTTCGATTATAGTTTCCGTATTTATGATTGTCATAGGAAGCATGATGATCAGGGAATGGTCGCCTGCAGAGAAAATCAGTAAATTTTTCAAAAAGTGGAAGAAAAAGGTCTCCGGAAGAAAGAAGAAAAAGACTTCTTCCAAATCATCGGTGGAGCCTGAGCGTAAGGAGCAGAAACCTGCTCCGCCGGAAAGTCCGGAGACAGAAACGGAACATCCGATTATTCAGGACTTTACGGAACAGACTAAGAACAGACCCGTGCCTGCGGTTCAGGAATCGGGAAAAGAAACGGGAGAAGAGACGAAAGACGTATCGTTAGCTACCGGGGAAACGGAAAACCATGATTATGAACTCCCCGGCTTCGATTTGCTGAAAGCACCGGAGGGGACCCCGCAAAGTCAAGACAGAAGCCATATTCAGGAGACGGTCAGGAAATTGGAAGCCACTTTCGACAGTTTCGGAGTGAAGGCGAAAGTGACGAAAGTACATGTCGGTCCTTCCGTCACGAAATACGAAGTGAATCCCGATACAGGAGTTAAAGTAAGTAAGATCGTTAACCTGCACGATGATCTGGCTCTGTCACTGGCTGCCCATGATATACGTATTGAAGCCCCGATTCCGGGTAAATCCGCTGTCGGTATTGAAGTCCCGAACCAGGAGATCTCCATGGTCACACTCAGAGAGGTGCTGGAGTCGGCTTCTCTCAAAAAAGATCAGAAATTAGGTTTTGCGCTGGGCAGAGACATCTCCGGGGAAGCTGTCATGGCCGAGCTGAACAAGATGCCCCATCTGCTCGTGGCAGGAGCCACAGGCAGTGGGAAAAGCGTGTGTATAAATGGTATCATCACCAGTATACTTATGCGTGCCAAGCCACATGAAGTGAAAATGATGATGATCGATCCGAAGAAAGTGGAGCTGAACGTCTACAACGGCATTCCTCACCTGTTATCACCGGTCGTCACCGATCCGAAAAAAGCATCCCGGGCACTGAAGAAAGTAGTAAGTGAGATGGACAGGCGGTATGACCTGTTTTCGGAAAGCGGCACGAGAAACATCGAAGGGTACAATGAATATATTAAGAAACATAATGAACTGGAAGATGATGACCAGCCTACGCTTCCTTACATTGTCGTTCTCGTCGATGAGCTCGCGGACTTGATGATGGTAGCTTCAAATGAAGTGGAAGATTCCATAACGCGACTGGCTCAGATGGCGAGAGCTGCAGGAATACATCTGATTATTGCTACGCAGCGTCCATCGGTAGATGTCATTACGGGAGTGATCAAAGCGAATATCCCTTCGAGAATAGCCTTCAGCGTGTCGTCCCAGACTGATTCGAGAACTATCCTTGATTCGGGAGGAGCTGAAAAGCTTCTCGGCCGGGGGGATATGCTCTTTACGCCGGTTGGCGCAAATAAACCGACGAGAGTACAGGGAGCTTTCCTTTCTGACGAGGAAGTGGAAAATATCGTCGACTTTTGTGTGGAACAGCAGAAAGCGCAATATCAGGAAGAGATGATCCCTGAAGAAGAAACGGAAGTCCAGCAGGAAGTGGACGACGAATTGTATCCGGAAGCCGTTCAGATGGTAGTAGAGATGCAAAGTGCAAGTGCTTCGATGATTCAACGGAGATTCCGTGTAGGTTACACAAGAGCAGCACGACTTGTGGATTCAATGGAAGAAAACGGGATAGTGGGACCTTCCGAGGGCAGTAAACCACGTACGGTTCTGGTTTCCGGAGTGGATGAGGAAAACAGGGAATCATAAAAAGCCCCTTCGATATGGAGTATATCGGAGGGAATTCCTTTCGAATTCAAAAAACTATTAGAGTTGCAACAATAGTATTTATTTATTGGGAAAAAAGTGTTATATTTATTTCAATAATATGTGTCGAACGTCAGAGGTCAGATCTCCAACATTCGAAACGAATTTCCAGGAGCAGGAGGTGCGCATATGGCAATAAAACAAGATCCGAGACATCTTTATCTGCAGGTGATTGAGCAGTTGAAAAAGGATATACAGGAGGAAGTATACAAAGAAAGAGAAAAATTACCCTCCGAGTTCCAGCTTTCAAAAAGACTGGGCGTATCACGTGCGACTTTAAGAGAAGCATTAAGAATTCTTGAAGAAGACAATCTGGTGACCCGCAGGCACGGGGTGGGCACTTTCGTTAACCCCAAACCGATGTTTTCAGCCGGAATCGAAGAATTGGACAGCGTTACCGGTATGATTACAAGTTCCGGAATGAGCCCGGGTACCCAGTATTTATCCGCGGATCTCGTAGAGCCTACGGAAGAAGACCGGGAGAGATTTCACCCGAAAGAGTTACATAAAATAGCCAAACTGGAACGGGTCCGGACTGCGGACGGGGAACCGGTAGTCTATTGTGTGGACAAACTGCCGGAGGGCGTCATATCTTTGCAGGATGTGAAGGAAAAAGGATCTATGTTCAGATTAATCGAAGAATATACTCAGAAGCCGATCGCTTATGCCGTGACGTATATTGAACCTGTCGGATACCATGAGATAGTTTCCCCGGTTTTGAACACCGATCCGGAGGAAGCACTTCTTCTTTTAAAACAGATGCATTATACTGCAGATGATGAACCACTGCTTCTATCGTTAAACTACTTCAGAGCCGATAAGTTCAGCTTTCACGTTTTGCGCCGGAGAGTGTAAGGGGTTTCAATAGTATAGTATAATCTTTTAAGGAGGTGAGACTTCGGGGTGGATGTACCTTTCTTATTGATGAAGATTGAATGTTTAAAAAATTAAGGGGGAATTATTATGCGTCGTACGTTATTTTTGCTGACACTGGTACTTACGTTTGGACTTTTTCTTGCAGCTTGCGGTTCTTCGGACAGCGGAGGGGATTCTGAAAGTTCCGGAAGCGATTCGAAATCCGAAGAGGAAGGTTCCGGTGAAGGCGGCAACAGTGACTTCACCGTGGCGATGGTTACGGATACCGGAGGAGTGGATGATAAATCTTTCAACCAGTCAGCCTGGGAAGGATTGCAGGAATTCGGTAAAGAGAACAACCTTGAAGAAAATAAAGGTTATGATTATGCTCAATCGGAAAGTGATGCGGATTATACCACAAACCTGAACCGTCTCGTACGCGAAGATTACAATCTGATCTTCGGTATCGGCTTCCTTTTACAGCCCGACGTTGAAAAAGTAGCTTCGCAATTCCCTGAAACGAACTTCTCACTGGTTGATGCAGTAGCGGAGGGAGATAATATTGCAAGCATCACTTTTAAAGAACATCAGGGATCTTTCCTTGCAGGAGTGGCTGCAGCTAATAAAACCGAATCGGATCACCTTGGTTTTGTAGGCGGTGTCGATAGTGAACTTATCAACAAATTCGAATCCGGCTTCCGTGCCGGTGCGAAAACAGTAAATCCCGATATTAAAATCGACGTGCAATATGCAGAAAGCTTCAACTCCGCCGATCAGGGTAAACTGATTGCTTCCAACATGTATTCCCAGGGTGCTGATGTAATTTATCACGCAGCCGGAGGTACAGGCAACGGAGTGTTTTCTGAAGCGAAAGACCGCGTTCGCGGCGGTGACGAAAAAGTATGGGTGATCGGGGTAGACCGTGACCAGCATGAAGAAGGTGCCATCGATGACACGAACGTTACTTTGACTTCCATGGTTAAGAGAGTCGATATCGCTGTTCAGGACGTTTCCAAACAGGCGATGGAAGGCGAATTCCCTGGAGGGGAAGTCGTGGAGTATGGACTCGAAGATGAAGGTGTAAGTCTTGCACGCACTAATGAAGAAGCTATGACAGAAGAAATTATATCTACAGTGGAAGAGTGGAAACAAAAAATCATTGACGGAGAGGTCGAAGTGCCAATGACCCGTGATGAAACAGAAGAGTATGTTTCTTCTCTGAAATAGATGGAAGTTTACGAGGTCGGTTTCCATGACCGGCCTCCTTCTATCTTCAGATCATTCAGGGAAACTCTTCTCTGGATGATCTGGAAATAGAAATAAGCATGAGTGGGGGAGGATTTCATGGACTACGTAATAGAAATGCTTAATATCAGGAAAGAGTTTCCGGGTATAGTAGCAAATGACGACATTACGCTCCAGGTACAAAAAGGGGAGATTCATGCACTTTTAGGAGAAAATGGAGCAGGGAAATCGACTCTGATGAACGTTCTGTTCGGACTTTATAAACCTGAAAAGGGAAGCATCAGGATTCAGGGGAAAGAAGTGAATGTGGAAGATCCGAACGTTGCGAACGCTCTCGGGATCGGCATGGTACACCAGCATTTTATGCTGGTTGATACGTTTACCGTCACTGAGAACATCGTACTCGGCAGTGAACCTAATAAAGCCGGTACCGTCGACATAAAAAGAGCCGAAAAAGAAGTGCAGGCTCTTTCTGAAAAGTACGGGTTGAATGTGGATGCGACTGCTAAGATCAGGGATATCTCCGTCGGTATGCAGCAGAGAGCCGAAATATTGAAAACGCTCTACAGGGGTGCGGAAATACTTATTCTGGATGAGCCTACCGCAGTACTTACCCCGCAGGAAATTAAAGAATTGACTCAAATTATGAAAGACCTTGTGAATGAAGGAAAGTCGATTATTCTGATCACCCACAAACTGAAAGAAATTATGCAGGTTTGTGATAAATGTACCATAATCCGTAAAGGGAAAGGCATAGGCACGGTGGATGTAAAGGATACGAATGCGACGGAACTGGCCTCCCTGATGGTAGGAAGAGAAGTTACGTTTAAAACGGAGAAAACGAAAGCGACTCCGGGAGAGAATGCTTTAAGTGTCAAAAATCTCAAAGTTAAAGACTCCCGTGGAGTGGAAATGGTAAAGGATCTGAACCTTCACGTCAGGCAGGGCGAAATAGTCGGTGTTGCGGGTGTGGATGGGAACGGGCAGACTGAACTCGTGGAAGCACTTACGGGACTGAAGAAAAGCAGTTCAGGAGAAATAACGCTTAACAACCGTTCCATCTATAACCTGGAACCGAGAAAAGTGACGGAAGCAGGGGTTGCACATATTCCTCAGGACCGGCACAAACACGGACTTCTTCTGGACTTTCCGATAGGGGAAAATATGGTGATGCAGAGCTATTATCTGGCGCCCAACTCGAAAAGAGGAATTCTGAATTTCAAGAATATCTATAAAAAAGCGAAATCCCTGATCGAGGAATATGATGTCCGTACACCGGATGAGTACACGAAAGCCCGTTCCCTTTCAGGAGGAAACCAGCAGAAAGCGATTATTGCACGGGAAGTTGACCGCTCCCCGGATCTTCTGATCGCTTCGCAGCCGACACGGGGTCTTGATGTAGGAGCGATCGAGTTTATACACAATAAATTGATCGAAGAGAGAGACAAAGGTCGTGCGGTTCTGCTCGTATCGTTTGAACTTGATGAAATTTTGAACGTCAGTGATCGTATAGCCGTAATGTTCGATGGTAAAATTATCGAGGAAGTTAATCCGGAAGAAACGGATGAGCAGGAACTCGGCCTGTTGATGGCCGGCAGAAAGTCAGAAAAGCAGGGGGAAGCGTAATGTTCAGTAATCGGACGTTTAATATAGTCGTACCTATCGTATCTGTTTTACTCGGCCTGCTGGCAGGAGCTGTTATTATGGTGGCTTTCGGCTACAATCCGGTAGCCGGTTATGCCGCCATGTGGAACGGGGCGTTCGGAGATGCCTACTTCCTCGGTGAGACGGTTCGACAGGTAACACCATACATACTTTCGGGACTGGCAGTTGCTTTTGCAATGAGAGCCGGCCTTCTGAATATCGGAGTGGAAGGACAGGTGATTGTGGGCTGGCTGGCAGCTGTCTGGATAGGTTCTTCTTTTGGTATGCCTCCGGTCGTCCACGTACTGGTTGCTCTGCTCGCAGCCACTGTAGCCGGTGGAATCTGGGGTTTTGTGCCGGGACTGCTGAAAGCGAAACTCGGAGTCCACGAAGTCATCGTAACCATTATGATGAACTATATAGCTCTTTATCTTTCCAACTCTGTGATCCGGAGTGTACTGACGGACGGAGAGGACCGGACGAGCAACGTAGCCGAAACGGCATCTTTAGCTGCTCCCTGGCTGAGAGAACTGACTTTCTATTCCCGGATCCACTACGGTTTTATCGTTGCTCTGGTAATGGCATTCACCATGTGGTTTTTGCTTAACAAAACGACTCGGGGCTTTGAGCTCCGCGCAGTCGGAAGTAATCCCTTTGCATCGGAATATGCCGGAATGAAAGTCGGCAGAAATATTATCGTTGCCATGGTGATTTCAGGAGGTTTTGCGGGTCTTGCGGGTGCCATGGAAGGTCTCGGTACATTCCAGTACGCATCTGTCAGTTCCGGATTTACGAACATCGGGTTCGACGGAATCGCGGTTGCTCTGCTCGGGGCGAATACGGCCATCGGGGTGATATTGGCGGCTATCTTATTCGGTACGCTGAAAATAGGGGCCCTGAATATGCCGACCGAGGCCGGAGTTCCTACCGAACTTGTAGATATCGTAATCGCATTGATTATTCTGTTCGTGGCATCCGGGTACATTATCCGCTGGGTGTTCCTGAAATTCAGTAAGGAGGGTAAATAAATGGACTTTCTAGACGCTTTGGCTATAATGGTTTCTTCTGCACTTGTATTTGCTGCTCCTCTGATTTTTACGGCTATAGGCGGGGTGTTCAGTGAACGTTCCGGAATTATCAACATTGGACTTGAAGGTCTGATGGTAATGGGTGCTTTCGTCGGAATCGTGTTTAACCTCACATTTTCGGATATGTTCGGATCAATGACCCCGTGGATTTCGATGCTTGCTGCTATGGTACTCTCGGCGATATTTGCACTCGTTCATGCCGTAGCTTCGATAACTTTCCGGGCAGACCAGGTGGTAAGCGGGGTGGCGATCAACTTTCTGGCGCTCGGTGTCGGACTGTTCCTGACCCGCGAGTTTTATGACCGCGGTCAGACGGATATCATCAGTAACCCGTTCTATACGTGGGACGTGCCGTTCCTGTCGGATATTCCGGTTCTCGGAAGGATGTTTTTTGAGAATTATCCCTCCACGTATCTCGCTATCGCTGTTGCTCTGTTAGGCTGGTTCGTTTTATTCAAGACCTCTTTCGGGCTCAGACTCCGGGCTGTAGGGGAGCACCCTATGGCAGCTGATACAAACGGTATTAAAGTGTACCGTATGCGCTATATTGCAGTCATGATCTCAGGAGCCATGGGTGGTCTTGGGGGCGCTGCATACGCTCTGACAGTAGCTCAGGCTTTTTCCCAGGCTACTATCGTCGGTCAGGGTTTCATGTCCCTTGCTGCCGTTATATTCGGGAAATGGCATCCGCTTGGCGCACTCGGAGCAGCAATTTTCTTCGGATTCGCGCAGGCCATCAGCATTAACGGGGCGAGCTGGCCGTTATTCGCCAATATCCCTCAGGTGTTTCTGCTGATCCTCCCTTATGCGCTCACCATTTTAGCGCTGGCAGGGTTCATCGGCCGGGCCGAAGCTCCGAAATCTCTGGGCACACCTTATATTAAAGGAAGTCGTTAAACATATAGCCCGGTATTATCCGGGCTATATGTTTTTACTTTTGGATAATCATCATTTAGCATAGGATAGGGAGAAATAACTTACCGTTGTTGTATAGGAGGAAGAAAATGAAGACAGCCAAACAATACACAGAAGAACAGCAGGGATACCGCCTGCACGTACTTCCCACTAATAAATATAAGACAGTTTCCATCGTAGTGAAGTGGAAAGCTCCTCTTGAGAAAGAAACGATTACCAGGCGGGCTCTGTTACCGAGCATTATGGAGAAAGCTACGGAAAATTTTCCTTCCGCCCGTAAACTTCAGGGGGCTCTGGAGGATTTATACGGCACCGCTTTAAGTGCAGACGCCTCGAAAAAAGGGGAAAATCACGTAATTACGTTCCGCATGGAAGTTGTGAATGACCGTTACTTGAAAGACGAAGACTCCATCCTTAAGAAAGCATTACACATCCTGAATGACGTTCTTTTCCATCCGAAATCGGAAGGGGAAGGGTTTTCGGCTTCCGTATTCAAGCGGGAGAAAGAGACGCTTGCTCAAAGAATCCGTTCCATAAAAGACGATAAGATGAGTTACGCCAACACCCGTCTCCTCGATCACATGTGTGAGGATGAAGCCTACGGGGTACATGCGCAGGGCCATCTGGAAGATCTGGAACCTTTGACGAATGAAGAACTTTATTCCTACTATAAAAATATGCTGCAGAAAGACGAGCTGGACGTGTACATTACAGGAGATGTCTCACAGGAAGAAATGATCCCTTTATTTAATGAGTATTTCCTACGTCACGCTGCTGAACCGGCGCCTGCAACTACTGTAAGCGATATGCAGGTAGAGGAGCCACGCGAAATCATAGAAAGAGAAGAAATGAGTCAGGGGAAACTCCATATCGGCTTCCGTACCCACACCTTCTTTGGAGAAGAAGATTATTATGCACTTCAGGTGTTCAACGGAATATTTGGCGGATTTCCAAGTTCGAAATTATTTATGAACGTTCGCGAAAAACATAGCCTGGCATATTACGCGGCTTCCAGATTTGAAAGTCATAAAGGCCTTATGTTCGTATTCAGCGGCATCGATCCGGCTGACTACGATCAGGCGAAAACGATCATTCTTGATCAGAAAAAGGCTATAGAAGATGGCGACTTTACTAATGAGGATGTTGAAGAAGCCAAACAGCAGATCATTCACCAGCTTAAAGAAACGATGGAGCATCCGTATGGACTTATCGAGATTCTTTACCATCAGCAGTTGAGTGGCAGACAGATTGAAGCATCTGAACTTTTTGAACGTCTGGAAAAAGTGAGCCGTGAAGATGTTGTGCGGATTGCGAAGAAGATAGAGCTCGACACTGTATATTTCCTGACCAGCTTAGAGAAAGGGGACGCCTAAAATGAAAACGCAGGAATTCCATCAGATCAATGAGACGATACACGAAGAAAAAATGGATAACGGACTTCAGGTTTTTCTACTGTCGAAACCCGAAATGGTGAAAACATACGGGATATTCACTACGGACTACGGGTCGATCGATCAGACGTTCACTCCACTGGGCGAAGATAAAGAAGTAACCGTGCCGGAGGGGATTGCCCACTTTCTCGAGCATAAGCTGTTTGAAAAAGAGGACAGGGACGTTTTTCAGGATTTTACGAAACTCGGGGCTTCGGCGAACGCGTTCACGTCGTTCACGAAAACCGCCTATTTATTCTCTGCCACCTCTCACGTCTATGAGAATGTCAGAACGTTAGTCGATTTTGTCCAGGATCCTTATTTTTCCGAACAGTCTGTCGAAAAAGAAAAAGGGATCATCAGTCAGGAAATCCGCATGTACGATGACCAGCCTGACTGGAGAGGATTTTTCGGGACGATAGGAAGTCTGTATCATAAGCATCCGGTGAAAATCGATATTGCAGGTACAGTGGATTCGATCCAGCACATTACAAAAGATGATCTGTACACTTGTTATGAAACGTTCTATCATCCTTCGAACATGGTGTTGTTTATCGCGGGCAATTTCGAACCTGAACAGATGATGGATTTCATCCGCGAAAATCAGCAGCGGAAAGAGTTTCCGGAAGCACCCGAAATCAACCGGAGATTCCCACGGGAGCCAGTCTCCGCGTTCAAATCGGAAGAGGCTATTGAAATGGCTGTTTCGACTCCGAAAGCCTACGTAGGTCTGAAAGAACAGGTGGACGGTCTGTCCGGGGAAGAGATATTGCATAACGAACTGCTGTCGGATATGCTGCTCGACCATTATTTTTCCACGAGCGGGAAATTTTATGATGAGCTGTACCAGAGCGGACTGGTGGATGACAGTTTTCATTTTGAAACGGAATGGGAAAGAGAATTCGGTTTCACCATTCTTGGAGGGGACTCCCGCAAGCCTGATGCTTTTCTCAAGAGATTGAAAAAGATGCTGCTTTCCATAAAGGAAGAAAAAATCAGCGCGGAAGATTTCGAGAAAATGAAGCGAAAAAAAATCGGGGAATTCATGAGAGCACTCAACTCCCTGGAATTCATCGCGAATCAGTACACTCATTACCACATGCTCGGTGTGAACCTGTTCAATGTATTACCTGAAATCGAGTCACTGAAAAAAGAGGATATGGAAGAGTTTATTGAAAACTGGATCCAGGAAAGTCAGATGACTACGTTCCAGGTGAAACCAAAGGAATGAACAAGTGTCTGGTTATCGGAGGAAGCGGGGACATAGGGAAGGCCATCTGTAAGGAACTTCTCGATGAAGGATGGTCTCTCGGCGTCCACTATAACTCCACCCCCCCTGATTTTGTTTTGCCTGACGAAAGCTGTTCTGTCCAGGGTGACCTGTCCTCATCGGAGGGGATCGACAGTTTTCTTTCCGGTCTTTCGCGGGACTGGGATGCGGTCGTGTTTGCCGCGGGCATTTCTTTGCAGGGACTGTTTCAGGACAGCGAAGAGGAAATGATGGATTATCTCCACCATGTACATGTGAAATCGATGTGGCAGATTACGAGACACATACTTCCTTCCATGATAACGGATAAGCAGGGGAATATCCTCGTTATTACGTCGATCTGGGGAGAGACGGGTGCGAGTACGGAAGTGCTTTACAGCTCGGTGAAAGGCGCCCAGCGGGCTTTTATCAACGCGTTAGCCAAAGAAGTCGGTCCGAGTGGTGTCCGGGTGAACGGTATCGCTCCCGGGATGATCGATACAAAAATGAACCATCTGCTCCGTGACGAGGACGTTCTGGAAATCGAGGAGGAGATTCCGCTTGGAAGGCAGGGGCGGGCGGAAGAAGTTGCATCGGCCGCCTCTTTTTTACTCGGAGAGAAGGCTTCCTATATAACGGGAGAAATCCTCAATGTCTCGGGCGGATGGAAATAATGGCGATTTGCATGATCTTTAATAGTGAAAAATGGCAGAAACCCCCGGTTGGTTCCTGCCATTTTTGTGGCATATATTCTTTCCTATTGGGGGAAAATCATATATGATAGTAAGTGAGTCCAAGCCGTCTCATTATCCGGCACAGTGAGGAGCTTCTAATTATGGAAAAACAGGAATGGTATCTCGAATATCAGATTCAATACAACCGGCCTGGTCTTCTGGGAGACATTGCTTCACTACTCGGCATGATGTCCATCAATATCATAACCATTAACGGAGTGGAAAATTCGCACCGGGGCATGCTTCTTTTGTGTAAAGATGAAGTGCAGATCAGCCGGTTGCGATCGATATTACATACGATGGATACGATAGAAGTAACAAAACTGAGAAAACCCAAATTAAGGGATCGGCTGGCGGTTCGTCACGGAAGATATATACATAGCGATATAGACGACCGTAAAACATTCCGGTTCGTCCGGAAAGATCTCGGGCTTCTTGTCGACTTTATGGCTGAACTGTTTATGAAAGAAGGTCACAAAATGGTTGGAATCCGCGGGATGCCGAGAGTGGGTAAAACAGAATCGATCGTAGCTGCGAGTGTCAGTGCGAATAAAAGATGGCTGTTTCTCTCCAGCACGCTGCTGAAACAGACCGTGCGCAACAAGTTGATTAAAGAAGAGTTCAATCCGGAGAATGTGTACATTATTGACGGGATGGTTTCCGCAAGGAGTGCTGATGAAGAACACTGGCAGCTGGTGCGCGAAATCATGAGGCTCCCGGCTATGAAAGTGATTGAGCATCCGGACATATTCGTGCAGGAGACGGAATATAAGATGGATGACTTCGATTATATTATCGAGTTGAGGAGTCATGAAGATCAGGAAATCACCTATGAAACGGCAGAAAAACAGAAGCAGCACGGATTCGGGGATTTCGGTGACGGTTTCAATATGTTTGATTTTTAAAGGTTGGTGAAAAGAATGGAACTTGGTTCAAGGTTGAAGGAAGCCCGGCAGGCAAAGGGCCTCTCCCAGGAAGAAATTGAATCTTCCACAAAGATTCAGCAGAAATATTTACAGGCCATGGAAGAAAATAATTTCGAATTTCTTCCGGGAAAATTTTATACGCGGGCTTTCATTCGGGAGTACGCCTCTGCTGTCGGTCTCGACCCGGAAGAGGTAATGAATGAGCATGAGAATGAATTGCCCGTCGTGGATGAGAGAAGTGCCGCTGTTTATCCGCGATCCAAAAAAACAGAGGTACGTGCAGCTGCGGGGAGCGGGAGTTCCCGCAGCACCTCCAGAATTCTTCCGGCAGTTATAACCGGGGTGCTGGTAGTTCTGATAGCTTTTATCGTTTATTTCTTTACTCAGCAGATCACAACTACTGATGAAACGAACCCTGCCGATGAGGGTCCGCAGGATGAAGTTGTCATTTCCGAAGATAAAAACGGGAAGCAGGACGATAAAAAGGCCTCGGATGACGAAGCATCGGAAGCTTCCGGTGACTCGGAAAATGGCTCCTCCGGAGAAGATACCGGCGAGCCGACGGCTGAAGTTGAGCTGGAGCAGGAAGGAAGCGGGGACTTTCCGGAGCACACGTACAACGTGAAGGGCGCTTCGGATAAAAAGGTGAAAGTGGAACTCTCGGGAACTGCTTATCTGGAAGCCGCTGCTTCCGAGGACGGGGAGGGTCTTATCGATCCTATTCCTTACAGTGAAGAGGAAAGTCCGCTCGAGATTGACGTATCGGGGAAAGATCAGCTATATCTGAAAACCGGAAACGCTGCCGTAACCAAAGTTACAGTGGACGGGGAACAGCTTGAATTCCCTGCTGAGGTATCCACACAGAAGCTGCTTATCAACTTCAACTGAATGAGAAGCTGTCCCCTTACAGGGCAGCTTCTTGTTAGTAGGTGACACGAACGGTATTTATAAAATTTTACTGTCCGGTGGCGTGTACTCGTACTGGGCAGAAAAGGAGTATTTGTATGAATTTGCCCAATAAAATTACGTTAGCCCGTATTTTAATGATCCCGATTTTCATTATTCTGGTTTCCGTCCCGTTCGGCTGGGGATCATTCGATATGGGAGAAAGAGAACTGCCGGTATCCCATCTTCTGGGGGCGATCTTATTTATAATCGCTTCCACCACGGACTGGGTGGACGGTTACATAGCCCGTAAATATAATCTCGTAACCAATCTCGGGAAATTTCTTGACCCTCTCGCCGACAAACTGCTGGTGAGTGCGGCTCTCATAGTTCTCGTGGAAGCAGGAATTGCACCTGCCTGGATCGTTATTATAATCATCAGCCGGGAATTCGCAGTAACGGGTCTCCGTCTGGTCGCTGCCGGGGAAGGTTCGGTTCTTGCTGCAAGTCAGATGGGCAAGCTGAAAACGTGGATTCAGATTGTAGCAGTATCTTTGATGCTTCTGCACAATTTTCCCTTTGCGTTCGTCGGGCTTCCTCTCGGTATCATCGCCCTATACCTGGCTATGATTATTACGGCTTACTCAGGATATGATTACTTTAAGAAAAACTGGCATGTAATGAGGGATTCCAAATGACACAGTGGAAATCGGAAATAATAGGTGTGGGAACAGAACTGCTTCTCGGTCAGATTGCAAATACTAATGCGCAGTGGATCTCCGAGCAGCTGGCCTTTCACGGAATATCAGTGTATTATCATACGGCCGCCGGAGATAATCAGGACCGGCTGGCTGCTCTTTTCCGTACGGCCCATGATCGTTCTAATCTCATCATAGTGACCGGAGGACTCGGTCCTACCGAAGATGATCTTACGAAAGAAGCGGTAAACACTCTTTTTCGCCAGCCATTTCGGACGGATGAGACAGCAAAAGAAAAAATAGAGAACTTTTATAAGAAAAATCGTCAATCGATGACATCGAATAATTATAAACAGGCTCAGGTATTTGAACAGGCGCATATACTTACTAATGAAGAGGGGATGGCTCCCGGGCAGATTGTGGAACACGAAGGCAGAGTGTGGGTCTTTCTCCCCGGCGTTCCGGTAGAGATGAAGCAGCTGATGAGAGATGGTGTATTCCCATATCTCAGGGAGAGATACGTGCTGAGTACAGAAATCAAATCCGAAATGCTCAGGTTCATCGGGATAGGGGAATCGGCTCTTGAAGACCTTCTTTCGGAACGTATCAGTAATCAGACCAACCCTACTATCGCCCCGCTGGCTTCCCTCGGGGAAGTGGGTGTCCGTCTGACGGCCTCCGGAGCTTCATTAGAAGAAGCGGATGACCTCCTTGCAAAAGAAAGGGAGCGTATTCTCGAAATAGTCGGGGACTACTACTACGGCAGTGATGACATCACCATCGAACAGAAAGTGTTTGAACTCCTGAAAGAACGTGGATGGACAATATCGGCTGCTGAGAGTTTAACAGGGGGGCAGTTCATCAATCAGATGATCAGTCTCCCTGGGGCCTCTGGAGTCTGTACAGGAGGAATGGTCTCCTACACCAAAGAAGCGAAAGAAAAAGCCCTCGGCGTTTCTCCTTACGTGACGAACCGTTACGGAACGATCAGTGCCGAATGCGCAGAAGCTATGGCCGAAAGGGCGCAGCATATTTTCAACTCCAACGTGGGCATAAGTTTTACGGGAGTGGCCGGCCCCTCCAAGAGTGAAAACCAGGATCCCGGAAGCGTTTATATAGGCGTGAAAATAGGGGGAGACAGAGCGTGGCACCGTTTTATACATCTCCAGGGATCAAGGGAGCAGGTACAGAACAAAGCAGTAAAAAAAGCATATCAACTTTTATTCCACACATTGAATAATGGGGTTTAAGAACGAAAAACATATAGAAACAGGATTTTCTCCTTCAGATTTCCTCGTTTTCTATATGTTTTTGTCTTAAAAAAACGGGAACATTTATTCGCGTTTTAGTTGGCAAACAGACTGAAAAGAGTTATGATGGGTATAGAAAAGAGGAAAGGGGAATTTGATGAGTGAACGCAAACAAGCCTTAGATTCGGCGTTAAGACAGATAGAGAAGCAGTTCGGTAAAGGATCGATTATGAAAATGGGGGATCAGGCCGGTCGCCGTATAAGCACCGTTCCGAGTGGATCACTCGCTCTGGATGTCGCTCTCGGAGTGGGCGGATACCCGCGCGGAAGAATCGTGGAAATTTATGGACCGGAATCTTCCGGTAAGACCACCGTGGCTCTGCACGCTATCGCAGAGGCTCAGGCTGCAGGAGGGCAGGCGGCTTTCATCGATGCCGAGCATGCTCTCGATCCTACGTACGCCAAAGCTCTTGGAGTAGACGTTGAAGAGCTGCTCCTCTCCCAGCCTGATACCGGGGAACAGGCACTTGAAATTGCGGAGGCACTGGTACGCAGCGGTGCAGTAGATATGATTGTAGTCGACTCGGTAGCAGCACTGGTACCGAAAGCGGAAATCGAAGGTGAAATGGGAGATGCACACGTGGGACTCCAGGCGCGACTCATGTCCCAGGCCCTTCGTAAACTTTCGGGAGCTATCAGTAAATCGAACACGACAGCTGTTTTCATTAACCAGATCCGTGAAAAAGTGGGTGTAATGTTCGGAAGTCCGGAAACGACACCGGGCGGTCGTGCCCTTAAGTTCTATTCCTCCGTACGTCTGGAAGTACGCCGGGCGGAAACGCTGAAACAGGGTAACGATATGATAGGTAATAAAACGAGAATTAAAGTGGTCAAAAACAAAGTGGCTCCTCCTTTCCGTAAAGCGGAAGTGGATATCATGTACGGGGAAGGTATTTCCCGTGAAGGAGAGCTCGTGGATATAGCTACGGAACTCGATCTCATCAATAAGAGCGGTTCCTGGTACTCTTATAACGGTGATCGTCTGGGACAGGGCCGCGAAAATGCGAAGCAGTATCTGAAAGAGAACGCGGAAGTTTACAGTGAGCTGAAACGTCTGATCCGTGAGCACTATGGCATGGACGAAGAGAACAGTGCGCCTGAAAAAGAGGAGAAATCCTCCGAGGAAGATCAGGAATCACTGGACGTTTAATACAAAGCAGGACTCCACAGAGTCCTGCTTTTATTGTACTATCTTGACATCCTTTATAGGCAGGCATAAAATAGACGTGTATCATTCCATTTATGTTACTTATGATTTCGATACGAAACAGACAAAAAAGTAATGATGGTTAAAACTAATAATGGGCTCTAGAAGCACGAGGAGGTGAAACTATGGGTATTGTATCCACGATCATCTTCATCTTGCTTGCCCTGATCATCGGATTGGCTGCAGGTTATTTCGTCCGGAAGTCGATTGCCGAAGCGAAGATTTCGAGCGCAGAGGATCTTGCGAAGCAAATTGTTGAAGAAGGTCGAAGGAATGCAGAATCAGCTAAAAAAGAGGCTCTTCTGGAAGCGAAAGAAGAGAATCAGGCGTTTCGTCAGGAAGCGGAAAATGAGATAAGGGAACGGCGTACGGAACTGCAAAAGTTTGAAAATCGTTTGAACCAGAAAGAAGAGAACCTGGACCGTAAGAGTGTCACTCTCGATCAGCGTGAACTTTCTGTAGAGAAGAAAGAGGATATGCTGGGTGAGAGACAGACACAGCTGGAACAGGAAGAAAAGGATATGCATCAGCTCGTGGAGAAACAGCAGTCGGAGCTTGAACGTATATCGGGTCTGACTGCGGATCAGGCAAAACAGGTAATCCTGGATCGTGTGGAAAATGATCTTTCCCACGAAACTTCGCTCATGGTTAAGGAAGCTGAGAATAAGGCGAAAGAAGAGGCCGATAAGAAGGCGAAAAACATTCTTTCCCTGGCTATGCAGCGCTGTGCTGCCGATCATGTAGCTGAAACTACGGTATCTGTCGTAAATCTTCCTAACGATGAAATGAAAGGCAGAATCATCGGGAGAGAAGGAAGGAATATCCGGACACTGGAGACCCTTACAGGAATCGATCTGATTATAGACGATACACCGGAAGCGGTTATTCTTTCAGGGTTCGATCCGGTACGCCGTGAAATTGCACGTATTTCTCTTGAAAAACTCGTACAGGATGGTCGTATCCATCCGGCCCGTATCGAGGAAATGGTCGAGAAATCGAGAAGAGAAATAGACGACTACATTCGGGAAATCGGTGAAGAGACAACCTTTGAAGTAGGTGTCCACGGTCTTCATCCGGACCTGGTTAAAGTTCTCGGACGTCTGAAGTATCGTACCAGTTACGGTCAGAATGTTTTGAAACACTCGACGGAAGTGGCGCATTTATCCGGCCTTATGGCTGCCGAGCTCGGTGAAGACGTGACGCTTGCGAAACGTGCCGGTCTTCTTCATGACATCGGTAAAGCGATCGACCATGAAGTGGAAGGAAGTCACGTGGAAATCGGTAAGGAACTCGCAGTGAAATATAAGGAAAACGACACAGTGATCAATGCTATCGCTTCACACCATGGAGATGAAGAACCTACTTCGATCATCTCGGTACTGGTAGCGGCTGCAGATGCATTGTCTGCCGCAAGACCCGGAGCAAGAAGCGAGACTCTGGAAAACTACGTTAAACGATTGGAAAGACTGGAAGAAATTTCGGAATCATATGATGGTGTAGAAAAATCTTTTGCAATTCAGGCCGGTCGTGAAATCAGAATCATGGTAAGCCCTGATGAAATTGATGATTTAGAGGCAACGAAACTGGCCAGAAATATTCGTGGCCGTATAGAAGATGAACTGAACTACCCTGGGCATATCAAAGTCACCGTGATTCGGGAGACACGCTCAGTAGAGTATGCAAAATAAACCTGGGAAAAGCGGCTCTTGCCGCTTTTCTTTATGTTTAACCTTAAATTGGAAGATAGGAGTGGGAAGATGAGGATAATGTTTATAGGAGATGTTGTAGGTTCTCCGGGCCGGGAGACGATAGATACATATTTGCCGAAACTTAAGCAGAAATATCAGCCTACAATGACCGTGATAAACGGGGAGAATGCAGCATCCGGTAAAGGGATCAATGAAAAGATCTACAGACGTTTCCTTGAGAAGGGAGCTCAGGCAGTCACACTGGGAAACCATGCCTGGGATAAAAAGGAGATTTTTGAATTTATAGATGACGCTGATTATCTGGTGAGACCTGCTAACATGCCCAAAGGTACTCCCGGGAAAGGACTGGCATTCATCAAAACGCCTCATGCGGAAGTTGCGGTGATCAACCTCCAGGCCCGTACGTTCATGGCTCCTCTGGATGATCCTTTTCGGAAAATAGATGAACTGATTAACGAAGCGAAAAAAAGAACGAATATCATATTCCTCGATTTTCACGCGGAAGCTACCAGTGAAAAGCAGGCTATGGGCTGGTATGTAGACGGAAGAGTAAGCGTTAACGTAGGAACCCATACCCACGTACAGACGGCAGATGAACGCATTCTTCCTCAGGGAACCGCTTACATTTCGGATGTCGGAATGACAGGACCTTATGACGGTATTCTCGGAATGGAAAGAGAGGCTGTAATGAAACGGTTTCTGACACAGCTTCCGGTGAGATTCGAAGTACCTAAGGATGGACGGACGCAGCTCAGTGGGGTCGTCGTGGACGTGGACGAAAAAACAGGGAAAGCTAAAAAGATCAGACGTATTATGATAAATGATGATCACCCGTTCTTCAGTTGAAACTTGAATAATTAAAATTATTCCCTCACGATGGAAGAAAGCAGCTTTTGCAGTGGATGTTACAATCGTGTCGTACCTGAAGAAAAAGGTGTGGTGTCCGTTCATTTCCACCCGGGCTGTTTTCGAGGCGAAGATCCAGTTCCTTTTGTATTTCTGTCGCTTTTTGCACCATCTAATTATAGTCGCTTATCATATCTTGAAAAACCTGTTATAATTATGTAGTTGATTTGCACGGTGGAAAGGGGATAATTATGAACGAACAACAAAGAAAAGAGATGGATCAGGTTCGACAGAAAGATCCGAAAAACAATCTTGAGCGGATTAAAGATAAAAGCACGGATGAATTCATGAAATATTTCGAAACGACATACCAGCCCCCGAACATGAGGGACGCCCAGCGCCGACGCAAAAAAGATGTTGATGTTCATTATGATTTCACGATTCCTGAGGAAATGGAGGGAGTCGGGGAAGACCGGAAGTATTTAATTCGTACTTACGGATGCCAGATGAACGAACACGACACCGAAGTCATGGCGGGAATTTTTGAGACGATGGGATATGAACCGACGAAACAGGCGGAGGAAGCGGACATCATTCTTCTGAATACGTGTGCGATCCGTGAAAATGCAGAGAACAAAGTTTTCGGCGAAATCGGTCACTTGAAATCGCTGAAGCGTGAGAATCCCGATCTTATCCTCGGTGTGTGCGGCTGTATGGCACAGGAAGAAGGGGTTGTTAACCGTATTTTACAGAAACACCCATTCATCGATATGATTTTCGGTACCCATAACATTCACAAAATACCTGAGTTGTTGAAGGAAGCGATGTTCAGCAAGGAAATGGTCATAGATGTATGGTCCAAAGAAGGGGATATTATCGAAAACCTCCCCCGTTCCAGAAAAGGTAAAATTAAAGCCTGGGTTAACGTAATGTATGGATGCGACAAATTCTGTACATATTGCATCGTCCCTTATACACGCGGCAAAGAAAGAAGCCGCCTCCCCGAAGATATCATCCAGGAAGTGCGGCATCTCGCAGCCCAGGGGTATAAGGAAGTGACGCTGCTTGGACAGAACGTCAACGCCTACGGGAAAGATCTCGATCTGGATTATGGGCTCGGAGATCTGATGGATGACCTTCACAAAATCGATATACCGAGAGTCAGATTCACGACCTCCCACCCGAGGGACTTCGACGACCGTCTCATTGAGGTATTGGCCAAGGGAGGCAACATGCTGGATCATATCCATCTGCCTGTCCAGTCCGGAAGCAGTGACGTTCTGAAGATAATGGGAAGGAAATATTCCCGCGAAGACTACATGGAACTTGTACGGAAGATCCGGGCGGCCATGCCAGATGCCACACTGACGACGGACATTATCGTAGGCTTTCCGAACGAAACGGAAGAACAGTTCCAGGAAACTCTTTCCCTTGTGGAAGAAGTAGGCTTTGAAGCGGCTTACACGTTCATCTTTTCACCGAGAGAGAACACGCCTGCAGCTAAAATGCGCGATAAAGTTTCTATGGAAGAGAAAAAAGAGCGTCTTCAGCGTCTGAATGCTCTTATCAATAAACAGGCCAGAGAAACGATGGAAACGTACGAAAATGAAATAGTTCACGTCCTCGTTGAAGGGGAAAGTAAAAATAACCCGGACGTTCTCGCAGGCTACACGAAAAGGAATAAGCTCGTTAACTTTATAGGTCCTGAGTCCGCTATTGGAAACATTGTACCCGTAAGGATCACGAAAGCAAAAACTTGGTCTCTGGATGGCGAAATGGCAGAGACAACAGTAGGAGTGAAAGAATAATGGCAGAATATACTAGAGAACAGGTGCTCGGGGAAGCGAAAGATTTGGCGAAGATGATTTCCGAACTGGAGGAGATCGACCGCTTCAAGCAGCTGGAAGCGAAACTTAACGAAAACGATAAAGTACAGCTGTATATCAAGAAAATCAAAGCTCTTCAGAAGCAGGCGGTGAATTTCCAGGCTTACGGAAAAACGGAAGCTCTTGAGAAAGTGGAAAAAGAAATCGACAGGCTTCAGGATGAACTGGATGAAATTCCGGTCGTCGCGGAATTCAAGCATTCCCAGGTAGTAGTGAATGACCTGCTGCAAATGATTTCACGTACCATCTCAAGAGAAGTTACGAACGAAGTGATCAAGTCCACCGGAGGGAATATCCTTAGCGGAGAGACCGGCTCCAAGCAGGCAAGCGGCGGATGTTAAAGAGAAAGAAGTCCTTTAATCGGGACTTCTTTTTTTGTGTTTGTTTCATATAATTACTTAGTAGCAACTCCAAAGTATGAAATAAAAACTGTAAATATCTGATGGATACGAAACAATGACCTTTTTAAAGGAAATGACAACTATGCTATAATTAGATCGAATATAAGTACGTGCTGGAGGAAGATATATGTCTACATACACCCCGATGATGCAACAATATTTAAAAATAAAAGCTGATTACAAAGACTCTTTTCTGTTCTTCAGACTGGGAGATTTCTATGAAATGTTTTTTGATGATGCTTTGAAGGCAGCTCAGGAACTCGAAATCACCCTTACCGCAAGAGACGGAGGCGGTGATAAAATACCAATGTGCGGCGTCCCATATCATTCTTCGGAAAATTACATTAAACAGCTCGTGGAAAAAGGGCACAAAATTGCCGTATGCGAACAGGTGGAAGATCCGAAACAGGCGAAAGGCGTAGTCAAACGGGAGGTAGTCCAACTCATTACACCAGGCACAGTCATGGAAGGCTCGATGCTTGAAGAGAAAGAAAACAACTTTTTAGCAGCGGTTTCCCTGCTCGAAGATCATTCCTTCGGGTTAAGTTATGCAGATCTTACTACGGGAGAGACCAGCGCTTCTTATATCGGAAGAGATTCCCATTCTCTGATCGGCGAACTGTATCATCAGCCGGTAAAAGAAATTGTAATGAGCCGGGAAATTCCCGAAAATGTACAGAAAGAAGCGCGGGAAAAACTGGACTGTACTGTCTCTTTCGAAGAGGAGACACATATCCCGGAGGATTCTCATCATCTTGTCAGAAATCTGAGTGAAGAACTCACCCCCGTGTTCGGAAGATTATACAATTACATCAATCGTACTCAGAAAAGGGCGATGAGTCACCTGCAGCCCGTCCAGTACATTGAAACAAAAGATTACATGAGGCTGGATATGTATTCCAAAAGAAATCTTGAACTGACAGAAACACTGATGAAGAAAGGAAAGAAAGGAAGTCTGCTTTCAGTCATCGATTCCACTGTGACAGCTATGGGAGCCAGGCTTTTGAAAAAATGGATTGACCGTCCTCTTCTTGACGAATCACTTATTCAGAAACGTCAGGAAATCGTTCAGGGTTTCATGGATAATTTCTTATACAGGGATGCCTTCCGGGAAGACCTGACTTCTGTTTATGACCTGGAGCGTCTGGCAGGAAGAGTCGCTTTTGGTAATATTAACGCGAAAGATATGCTTCAGCTTAAGCGTTCTTTACAAAAAGTCCCATCCATACTTTCATCGCTCTCAACCCTTGAAGTGTCAGTTATTCAAACGTTTGTTCAACGAATGGATCCTATGGAGGAACTTGCACAGCTTCTTGAAAACAGCGTTCATGAGGATGCGAAACTGACTATCCGTGAAGGGAACATTATTAAGAGCGGATATTCCGAAAGTCTGGATGAATATCGGGATGCCCAGATTAACGGGAAGAAATGGATTGCAGATTTAGAGAAAAGAGAAAAAGAGCTGACGGGGATCAGGTCTTTGAAAATCAAATATAATAAAGTATTCGGCTATTTTATAGAAGTGACCCGCGCTAATCTTACACACGTACCTGAACGGTACGAAAGGAAGCAGACGCTCGCGAACGCAGAAAGATTTATAACTCCGGAATTGAAAGAAAAGGAAACGACTATTTTACAGGCGGAAGAGAAAAGTATTGAGCTTGAGTATGAGCTGTTTCTGGAGATAAGGGAACTGGTAAAAGATTATGTTAACAAGATTCAGCAATTGGCAAAAGACATCAGTGAACTGGATGTGCTGCAGGGATTCAGTTACGCAGCTGAAATGAACGGGTATGAGAGACCCTCTTTTTCTTCAAAACGGACCGTGCATCTTGTCAATAGCCGTCACCCGGTAGTTGAAAAAGTGATGGAGGACGAGTTCGTACCCAATGATATTTATATGGATGAGTCCACGAATATCTTTCTTATTACCGGCCCTAACATGTCCGGGAAAAGTACTTACATGAGACAAATGGCGCTCACATCCGTCATGGCGCAAATCGGTTCCTTCGTGCCCTGTGAAGAAGCAGTACTGCCTGTTTTCGATCAGATATTTACAAGAATTGGAGCAGCGGATGACCTTATTTCCGGTCAGAGTACATTCATGGTGGAAATGCTGGAGGCTAATAACGCCATCACTCATGCTACGAACAGGAGTATGATCCTGTTTGATGAAATCGGGCGCGGAACAAGTACGTACGATGGTATGGCGCTGGCGCAGTCGATTGTCGAATATATCCATGAAAATATTAAAGCGAAAACGCTTTTTTCAACTCATTACCATGAACTGACCACACTTGAATCCGAGCTCGGTTCCCTGAAGAACGTACACGTCCGTGCGGAAGAGGTGGACGGGAAAGTGGTTTTTCTCCATCAGGTGAAAGAAGGGGCAGCGGATAAAAGTTATGGAATCCACGTGGCGGAACTGGCTGAGCTCCCGTCGGAAGTGATAACAAGAGCGGAGCGGCTTCTGGAGGAATTTGAAAGTCATGATACAAAAGAGACCCAGCTGTCTTTATTTCACCCTGAACCTGAGACACCCCGGAAACAGGAGGATGAAGGGGATAGCGAAGTGAAAAAAGAACTTTCCAGCTTGGAACTGATGGAAATGACGCCTATGGAAGCGATGAACGCCTTGTACAGACTGCAAAAAATGGTGAAATGAAGGGGGGATATATATGGATAATATTCACGTTATGCCAGATGCGCTGGCAAATAAAATAGCTGCCGGAGAGGTGGTGGAAAGGCCTTCCTCCGTCGTTAAAGAACTGATGGAAAATAGTATAGATGCCGGAAGTTCCGTGGTTAATGTAGAACTGAGAGAAGCCGGACTTGAATATATCCGTATCGCTGATAACGGCAAAGGTATGGAAAAAGAGGATGCGGTAAGAGCTTTTCAGCGGCACGCCACGTCAAAAATCAGAGATGAACGTGATTTGTTTCATGTGAAAACATTGGGCTTTCGGGGAGAGGCTCTCGCAAGTATAGCGGCTGTCAGTAAGCTCAGCGTAAAAACTTCCACCGGTGACACCTCCGGAATCAGTCTTTATCTTGAGGGAGGAGAAGTCAGGAACCATGAAGCAAGCGATGCACGGCAGGGTACGGAAATAAAAGTGGAGGAATTATTTTTCAACACGCCTGCAAGGCTGAAGTATATGAAAACTATCCATACTGAACTCGGGCACGTCACTGACGTTGTGAATCGTATGGCACTCGCTAACCCGCACGTAAAAGTAAGTCTGGAGCATCAGGGGAAAACGTTATTCCAGACGAGCGGACGTGGAGATCAGCTGCAGGTCCTTTCTCAAATATATGGAAGTAACGTAGCAAGAAAGATGAAGAGAACGTCTGCCGAAGATAAAGATTTCAAGCTTGAGATGCTGATTGGAAGACCGGAAATCACCCGTGCTTCAAGGGCTTATATGTCTTTGATAGTGAACGGAAGGTTTATCCGTAACCCTAAACTCGTCCAGGCGATTCTCAAAGGCTATGATACGCTGCTTCCTTTAGGGAAATACCCCGTAGCCCTTATTAATATTGATATGGATCCCTCCCTTCTGGATGTGAACGTTCACCCCGCCAAACTCGAGGTCAGATTCAGCAAAGAACAGGAACTTTTCGAACTTATTCAGAATACGATTAAACAAGCCTTCCGGGAAGAAACGCTGATACCGGAAGGGACTTCGACGATCAACAAAAAAGAAGATAAAAGTGAACAGACCTCCATGGTTTTTGAAAAACCGCGGGTTTCTGAGATTACAGCCAACAGCAATCAAAGTTACGAAACAGAACGTACAGATGAAAGTACTCCCGGGCCGGAGAAAGAAAATCCGTTCCCTTTGGAACCTGAGCCGGCAGAAGAAACAGTGAAAGACTCCGGAGATATCCGGCAGGAAGAAGAGAAGAACACGCAAAGAGTTCCTCATATGTATCCGGTCGGTCAGCTCCACGGAACTTATATTATTGCACAGAATGAAAGAGGCATGTACATGATAGATCAGCATGCTGCACAGGAAAGGGTCAAATACGAACGTTTCAAAAAAAAGCTGGGGGAACCGGATCAGACAGTGCAGGAACTTCTTGTCCCGTTGACCTTCACATTTCCTGCCAAAACCGCTTTGAAAATTGAAGAAAACAGTCACATACTCGAAAACATCGGTGTATTCTTCGAATCGTTCGGAACGAATACGTTTATTGTCCGTTCTCATCCTGAATGGTTTCCGAAAGGGTATGAAGGGGAGATTATCGAAGAGATTGTAGAGGAATTGGAACAGTCCAACAACATTAACATTGAAAGCTTCCGGAATGATGCGGCGGCGCTCATGTCCTGCAAAGGATCAATAAAGGCTAACCACCACTTGACGATGAGGGATATGGAAGTGTTACTTGATGATCTTGCAGCTGCCGAAGATCCTTTTACATGCCCTCACGGCCGTCCTATCATCGTCTTCTTTTCCGAATATGATATTGAGAAAATGTTTAAAAGAGTCATGAATTAATTTCGGATACGTAAAAAGGATGACGTTAAAGTAATCTTAACGTCATCCTTTTTCTTATGTGAAAATATATGCCGGAAAAGGGGCTTCAGTTCTGCTGTTGCTGCAGTAAAAACTGAAAGTAGTTTTCCAGCTGATGGATATTTTGTGCATCCAGCTCCGTCAATTTGTCATATTGGAGAAACAGTGGACAGGAAAGGTCTATTTCTTCCAGGTGACGAAGTATTCTCGAATATTGATCCACCGAATAATCGGAGAGACCAAGCAGGTAGTCGGATGTTGTATGTAAAGCTTTGGCTAAGTTTCTGACGTCATTTACATCAGGAAAGGTGTAGGCCCTCTCCCAGTTGGACACTACTTGGGAGGTGACTTCAATTTCTTCGGCCAGTTCCTGCTGTGTATAACGATTTTCTTTCCTTAACTTTTTGATTCTCTCGTTAAGCATCGATATCACGCTCCTAAATGCTATAGTACTACAGTATAACGGATTTGGAAAGAGGAACTAACGAAAATCTTTAAAAAAACTAACGCCAAAGTTTAGTTTGTGTAACCGAAAACGTTAGTTTTAAGTAACGGATTCAGATACAAACACATAACGTTTTCAGTTACCTCTGTAGTTCGGGATGGGAATGGTGTAAAATACAGATTAGAAAGCGGGGATTTTTTTAATGAATAGAAAAGTTGTCTCCATTGTGGGACCCACTGCGGTAGGGAAATCGAAACTGGGAGTAGAAGTCTGTAAAGCATTTGACGGGGAGGTGATCAGCGGGGATTCCATGCAGATTTATAAAGGAATGGATATAGGAACGGCGAAAATCACGCATTCGGAAGCGGGAGGCGTGCCTCATCACATGATCGATATCAAGTACCCCAATGACACGTTTTCGGCTGCGGAGTTTCAGGACCGGGGTAGAGAGCTGATCGAAGACATTTTTTCGAGAGGGAAAGTGCCGGTGATAGTAGGGGGTACAGGTATGTATATTCAGGGCCTCCTATATGATTATTCCTTTTCCGACACTCCGCGGGATCCTGTGAAAAGCGGAAGGCTGGCATGTGAACTCGAACAGGAAGGCAAAGAGAAGATGCATGAACGGCTTACCTTGATCGATCCGGATGAAGCGGGGAGAGTTCACCCCAATAATACGAAACGCGTACTTAGAGCTTTAGAAATTTATGAAGTCACCGGAAAGACGAAATCCGAGCATGAGTCACTGCAACAGCCTCCATTTTACAACTTCAGAATGATCGGTCTCGAGATGGAAAGGAGTATGTTGTATAACAGAATTGACCAAAGAGTCAATTCCATGGTCAAAGACGGACTTCCGGGAGAAGTCAGCAATCTGCTGGAAAAATATCCGAAAGAGACCCAGGCGATGAAAGCTATCGGTTACAAAGAAATGATCCCTTATCTGGAGGGGGGGGAGGAGTTGGAGGAAGCGGTAGCACTTCTGCAGAGAAACTCAAGGAGATACGCCAAACGACAGTATACGTATTTCAAAAATAAGCTTCCCGTAGATTGGTATGAAGTGACCGAGGAGAATTTTGCAGAAAAAGTTTCTTTAATTTTGTCAGATTTAGAAGGATTTTTGATGTTGCCGGAGAAATAAACTGTTAAGCTAGAGAGATAGAATGGAGGAGGATCATTTTATGAGCCAGACAGTGAATATTCAGGATAATTACTTGAATCAGTTGCGTAAGGATAAGATTCCATTGACGCTGTTCCTGCTGAACGGTTTCCAGTTAAAGGGAACTATTAAAGCTTTCGATAACTTTACAGTGCTCGTTGAAACTGAAGGGAAGCAGCAGTTGATCTTCAAACATGCGATTTCCACTTTTTCTCCGAATAAAAATGTTACATTAGAAGACATGTAAACCGGGCGCTTTTGGCCCGGTTTTATTATTGAAAAAAGTCTGCCTTTCGAACTTAATTTGCTTCCTTTTTCCCTGATGATACAGTATGAGAGGATATCAGGCAGAAAGAATCCGTTCCCGGAGGGATGAAATCGGTCCACAGCGGGAAGACTGCAGTAATAAAGACTTTTATTAAAGGGGGATGCTTATCTTTGGATAAAGAGAAGGCGTTGATTTTAGCAAGAAAAGACCCGAGAAAAAAAGAAACATTCGATTATTCACTGGAAGAACTGAAAGATTTAACAAAAACTGCCGGGGGCGAAGTTGTGAGTGTACTTGTCCAGCAGCTGGAAAAACCTCATAAAGCTCATTATCTTGGCGACGGGAAGCTGGAAGAAGCGAGAGGTGTTATAGAGGAAGATGATATTGAACTGGTAATCATCAATGATGAACTGTCACCGACTCAGCTCCGAAACATTACGAACCGACTGGAAGTCAGAGTAATAGACAGAAGCCAGCTGATTCTGGACATTTTTGCATATAGGGCCAAAACTAAAGAAGGTAAACTGCAGGTGGAACTTGCCCAGTTACAATACCTCCTCCCGAGACTGTCGGGTCAGGGCGTTCAGTTGTCGAGACTTGGAGGCGGAATAGGTACGCGAGGCCCTGGGGAAACGAAGCTGGAAACGGACCGCCGCCACATCAGAAGGAGGATCCGTGATGTAAGGACGAGACTCGATCAGGTCGTGGAGCACAGGAAGCAATACAGAGAACGAAGGAAAGAGAACAGTGCGTTTCAGGTGGCGATCGTCGGATATACGAACGCCGGAAAGACGACCTTTTTCAATAAAATAACTTCCGCCGATTCTCTGCAGGAGGATAAGCTGTTCGCTACACTCGATCCGTTGACGCGGCAGACCCAGCTCCCATCGGGGCTCGAAGTTCTCATGTCCGATACGGTAGGTTTCATACAGCACCTGCCTACAACATTGATTGCCGCCTTCCGTTCCACTCTCGAAGAAGTGACGGAAGCCGACTTCATTCTGCACATCGTGGATGCCTCGGCCTCCGATCATGACCAGCATGAAAAAACGGTCCTCTCTCTTCTTGAAGAACTTGGAGCCGAGAATTTGCCACGGCTTACCGTTTATAATAAGCAGGATAAGGTGGAGGGACCATTTACACCGATGGAAAAGCCGTCGGTCCAGACTTCCTTTAAAGATGACAGAGGAGTCGGGGACGTATTATCGGCAATTGAAGAAGTACTATCGGAAAACTGGGATCCCTACCATACGTATGTGAAAGCGGAAGAAGGTAAATTCTTAAAAACACTGGAGCTTAACACGCTCGTTTACGTACGCGACTTCCTTGAAGAGCGCGGGGAGTACGTAGTGCACGGATATATTGACCCTCTGCACCCTTTGAGGGATAAAGTAATACCGAAGGAGCATAAAGATGAATGATATTGTGAATATAGAAGAGGAAGTCCGTCCTTACAAAGAAAAGATCGAGGACGTTGTGCTGCATAATCAGGAAAAAGTGCTGGATGCTTTTCAAAATCAGAACGTAGCGGATCGTCATTTCCATTCGGAGACAGGCTATGGCTATGACGATGAAGGAAGAGATACGCTCGAAGGAGTTTATGCGGAAATATTCGGAGCTGAAGATGCGCTTGTCAGACCTCAGCTCGTTTCGGGTACCCATGCGATTTCCACCGCTTTTTTCGGTGTTCTCCGTCCGGGGGATGAGCTTCTGTATGTGACGGGCGAACCCTATGACACTCTCCGTGAAGTAATTGTACCTGCCGGGGAAGGAGCAGACCACGGATCCCTGCACGACTTCGGCATCAGTTATCGTGCCTTACCTTTAAAAGAAGGGGAGGTGGATGCAGAGCGTTTCCGGGAAGTCATCACTTCACGAACGAAAATGGTAGCCATCCAGAGGTCCAAGGGGTATGCAGACAGACCTTCTTTTACTATTGAGGATATTGAAGGAATGGTAAAGGAAATAAAAACAGTGAAACCTGATGCGATTGTTTTTGTGGACAATTGTTACGGGGAATTTGTAGAGAAAGCGGAACCACTGGAAGCGGGAGCCGATCTGATCGCAGGCTCCCTCATCAAGAACCCCGGCGGCGGTATTGTACGTACGGGCGGATACATAGCCGGGCGGAAAGAACTGATTACTGCCTGTGCACACCGGCTGACGGCTCCAGGACTCGGCAAGGAAATGGGTGCCACGCTTTCCGTTCTGCAGGAGATGTACCAGGGTATATTCATCGCCCCCCACGTAGTCGGGGAAGCTCTGAAAGGAGCGGTTTACACGGCGAAATATCTGGATAGTTACGGATTCCGGACAAAACCGTCCTATGATGAATACCGTACGGACCTGATTCAGACAGTGTACTTCGACAATGCGGAGCAGATGGTCGATTTCTGCCGGGAGATCCAGAAAGCTTCACCGGTAAATGCCTTCGCCCTTCCGGAACCGGGCCCGCTTCCGGGATATGATTCCGACGTCATTATGGCGGCCGGCACGTTTATTCAGGGTGCGAGCCTTGAACTGACAGCAGACGGCCCGCTCCGGCCTCCCTACATGGCTTTTGTCCAGGGAGGACTAACGGCGGAACACGTGAAAATAGCAGTGCGGCGTGCCGTAAATGCTGTTACGTCATAGGGAACTACGAAAGGAAGCCGGAATACTCCGGCTTTTTTCATGTCAACTTTCCTGACATCGCTTGACAATTGTTTGTTTTGAATTATAATAATAGTAAGAATTCTTGGAGGGGGTGGCAGAAGTGAGTGATGAAGTACGACGTTCCATGCCGCTGTTTTCTATGGGAATCGTCCAATCCCTTACTGCCCTCACTCCGAGGCAAATTCGTTATTACGAGCAGAATGGGCTGGTGACTCCGGCCCGTTCCAAAGGGAATCAGCGACTGTTTTCGTTTAATGATGTAGACCGGCTTCTTGAGATTAAATCACTTGTAGAAAAAGGGGTCAATCTTGCGGGTATCAGGCAGGTGTTCGATTTGAAACAGGAAACGCCCCGCCCTGATTACAAACCCGGGGAAGTACAGGAAGTCTACCATCAGCTCAGCGAAAAAGAGTTACGGAAAATGCTTCGTAAGGAAATTGAGAATGATGCAGGAAAAGGAAATTTTGGACTCAGACAGGGAGAATTATCAAGATTCTTTCACTAAATTATGGGAGGCACACGCATGGGCTTAACAAGAGAAGAAATTTACAAGAAGATCGAGGAAGAGAACGTCAAATTCATCCGTCTGCAGTTTACGGATATGCTCGGTATTATTAAAAACGTGGAGATCCCGTTCAGTCAGCTCGACAAAGCTCTGGATGGAGTGATGATGTTCGACGGTTCTTCCATTGAAGGATTCGTACGAATCGAGGAGTCCGATATGTATCTGGTACCGGATTTCGATTCTTTTCTCGTACTTCCATGGACTTCCGAGAAAGGGAAAGTGGCACGATTCATCTGTGACATTTACAACACGGATGGTACTCCATTCGAAGGGTGCCCCCGCTATAACCTGAAGCGCAACCTGAAAAGAATGGAAGAGCTCGGTTTCTCCGCTTTTAACCTTGGTACCGAACCGGAATTTTTCCTGTTCAAGATGGATGAAAACATGAATCCTACCCTTGAACTGAACGATAAAGGCGGCTACTTCGACCTTGCTCCGACCGACCTCGGGGAGAACTGTCGACGGGATATCGTACTGGAGCTTGAGGAGATGGGTTTCGAAATTGAAGCTTCCCACCACGAAGTCGCTCCCGGGCAGCATGAAATCGACTTCAAATATTCGGAAGCAGTGAAGCACTGTGACGATATCCAGACGTTTAAACTCGTTGTTAAAACCATCGCCCGTAAACACGGTCTGCATGCAACGTTTATGCCTAAACCTCTCTTCGGAGTGAACGGTTCCGGTATGCACGCAAACATGTCTCTGTTCACGGAAGAAGGAAATGCTTTCTTCGATGAGAACGGCAAAGAACAGCTCTCGGATGTAGCTTACCAGTTTACTGCCGGTATTCTGAAGCATGCCATGGCTTTCACGGCAATAACCAACCCGATAGTGAATTCCTATAAGCGTCTCGTTCCGGGATACGAAGCTCCTTCTTATGTAGCCTGGTCGTCCCAGAACAGAAGTCCGCTCATCCGCGTTCCGACGTCCCGTGGAGTGAGTACACGTATCGAAGTACGCAGTGTCGATCCGGCTGCCAACCCGTATATGGGGATGGCCGCTCTGCTTGCTGCGGGTCTCGACGGTATCGAGAACAAACTGGAGGTACCTGAACCGGTGGATCGCAACATTTACGTGATGGATGAGGAAGAGCGCAGAGAAGCGGGAGTGACCGATCTTCCGGCTACACTGTATGATGCACTTCAGGAACTTAAGAAGAATGATGTGATGGTGAAGGCGTTGGGCGAACACCTGTATGAGCACTTTATCGAAGCGAAAGAAATCGAGTGGAACATGTTCCGTACCCAGGTACACCCTTGGGAGAGGGAGCAGTATCTGCAGACGTATTAATGGGAACCTCTCTCAGGGGAATTTCCGTTGAGAACGTTTAGATTTACATGACCATAAAACCATAAAACTAAATTAAAAATCCTCCATTACCGGCCGGTAATGGAGGATTTTTAAGTGTATACAGGGGGAGCGGTTCAGTGTACGTTCCTGAATAAGCCGACCACTTTTCCGAGAATGGTGACGTCATCGAGAAGGATAGGCTCCATGGAGGAGTTTTCCGGCTGAAGGCGTACGTGATCCGCTTCTTTGAAGAATCGCTTCACTGTAGCTTCACCCTCGTCTGTCATACCGACAACGATATCTCCGTTTTGAGCGGTGTTCTGCTTACGGACGATTACCTTGTCTCCGTCAAGAACGCCGGCTTCTATCATACTTTCTCCCTGGATGACGAGTATGAAAGTATCTTCCTCCGTGCTGCTTATCGTATCCGGCACCGGAAGATATTCTTCGATGTTCTCTACTGCAGTTATAGGAACACCGGCGGTTACTTTACCGATCACGGGAGCGAACGTCGCTTCCCCTTTAGGGATTTTAGTACCTTCCTCCAGGTCTATCACTTCGATCGCCCGCGGTTTCGTCGGGTCTCTCCGAATG
Organism: Salimicrobium salexigens; assembly: GCF_900156705.1. Lineage (NCBI taxonomy): Bacteria > Bacillati > Bacillota > Bacilli > Caryophanales > Bacillaceae > Salimicrobium > Salimicrobium salexigens. The sequence goes on from NZ_FTOK01000003.1 coordinate 190,743, forward strand.
AAACCTTTCTTTTCCAGTCTCGCGAGGTGGCCGTGTACGGTAGAACTGGAAGCAAGACCTACGTACTTACCGATTTCCCTGACGGACGGGGGATATCCTTTGTCGATCACTTCCTGTTTTATGAAATTCAATATTTCCTGCTGTCGTTTGGATAGGTTAGTCATAATGTCACATCCTGTATAGAAAATTTATTACATATATTGTAGCACGTAGGATGCCGGAATACAAACAGGCGTTCGAACTTTTGTGTTGACAGGAACAATAGTTCGTATATAATGATATTTACACGAACATAAGTTCTAAGGAACAATAGTTCTATCGGGAGGTATTCCATGTTTCATAAATTATCCAAGCAGGATCTTACTCATATCGTTCTGTTCATTCTGAGTCTGGTTTTCCTATACATTGCAATGGTTTCCAGTGTTTAAATCCTGTATCATTTCTCTGTGGGAGAGGTGGTAAGGATGAAAGCGGTCTTGTATTGCAGAGTAAGTACGGAAAAAGAAACCCAGGTTACGTCTATACAGAGACAGAAGGAAGAACTTAAAAAACTTGCGGAGAACCATAGTATGGATATTGTGGAAGTTATCGAAGAAAAAGCCAGCGGGTACTCCATCGAAAGGGAAGGTATACTTCGTGCACTTGATATTTTCTCCTCGAAAAAAGCGGAAGCACTCCTGATTCAGGATGAGACGAGACTCGGCAGGGGGAACACGAAGATCGCCCTTTTACACCAGCTCGAAAAGCTCGATGTGACGATCTATACGGTGACGGGGAGCGGGGAAATGGAGATTTCCGAGTCTGATTCCATGGTTCTGCAGATCGTCGGAGTGGTGGAAGAGTATCAGCGTTATCTTCATAACATGAAAATTCGACGAGGGATGAAAAAAGCGGTGGAAGATGGTTATGACCCTTCCAAAAATTTGAAGAACATCGACCAGGCCAGGGGGCGGGAACGTATTGATTTCCCTGTGACGGAAGTGGCACGTCTCCGGGAAAAGAAGCTCACGTTTCAGGAAATTGCGGCTACTCTCCGCGGTATGGGGTATGATGTCTCCAAAGCGACGGTGCATCGCAGATATAAAGAAAGCCAAACATTTGAAAATGAAAATACGTCGCGTTATCATAAGTAAAGATAATACCCTTCAGTATATACAGGGTAAGTAAAGAGGTGACAAAACATGTTGGCACAACACAAGCTTGATCGTATAAACGCTTTAGCTAATAAGAAAAAAGAGCAGGGCCTTTCTTCTGAAGAGCAGAACGAACAGCATGAATTGCGTCAGGAATATTTACAGAACGTGAGAAAATCTTTTAAGAACCATTTAAAAGGCATGACGGTCATCGATCCGGAAGGACAGGACGTTACCCCGGAGAAAGTGAAACGTATGCAGCAGAATGAGAAAAAACATTAAAAACCTGCGGGAATCGCAGGTTTTTTGTGTGAAAGCGGTTTACTGACTTGCTACGAAACCTATTTCATTATAGGATTATACTTGTTACATATTCCGCATCAGAAAGGGGAATGGCATTGACTAAAGATATTGAACAGAAGTCTATTAATACTATTCGTACACTGACGATCGACGCAGTGGAAAAAGCGAGTTCGGGGCATCCTGGTATGCCGATGGGCACGGCGCCTATGGCTTACAAACTCTGGACGGAGTATATGGAGCACAACCCGAAGAACTCCGACTGGTTCAACCGTGATCGGTTTGTACTCTCGGCAGGCCACGGATCCATGTTGCAGTACAGTCTGCTTCATCTTTCCGGATATGACGTAACGATGGATGATATCAAAAATTTCCGCCAGTGGGACTCCAAAACGCCCGGACATCCGGAAGTGGGGCATACGCATGGCGTGGAAGCGACGACCGGACCGCTCGGCCAGGGTATTGCCATGGCTACCGGGTTCGCGATGGCGGAAGCCCATCTTTCGGCCAACTACAATACAGATAAACATTCAATCATTGATCATAATACGTATGTCATCTGCAGTGATGGAGACCTTATGGAAGGTGTATCTCAGGAATCCGCGTCTCTTGCGGGTCACCTCGGTCTCGGAAAACTCATAGTACTATATGATTCCAATGACATCTCTCTTGACGGGGAGCTGAACCGTGCGTTCAGTGAAAGCGTAGAGAAGAGATACGAAGCCTATGGCTGGCAGGTTCTGCGTGTAGAAGACGGAAATGATACGAAAGCTATCACCGATGCACTCGATAAAGCGAAGAAAAATACCGAACAGCCGACGATGATCGAAGTGAAAACCGTCATCGGCTACGGTGCACCGAACAAATCGGGTAAAGCGGATGCGCACGGAGCACCTCTTGGGGAAGACGAAGTGCAGCAGACGAAAGACTACTATGGCTGGGAATATGAAGAAACGTTCTATGTGCCTGATGAAGTTTATGAAGACTTCCAGGAAAAGATCCAAAAACGCGGGGAGAAGAAAGAGGAAGAATGGAATAAGCAGTTCGAAGAATACAGAAAAGCTAACCCTGAGCTGGCCGAAGAACTTGAAAAAGCCATCAAAGGTGAACTTCCGGAAGATTGGGAGCAGGTTCTCCCTGCTTACGACACGTCCAGTGACAAAGCGGCCACCCGTGCAACGTCCGGGGAAGCGATCAACGCTCTTTCCGATAAAATCCCTTACTTCTTCGGCGGAAGTGCCGACCTTGCAGGTTCCAACAAGACGACGGTCAAGGCGCAGGAAGACTTTTCAAAAAATAACTATGCAGGAAGAAACATCTGGTTCGGTGTCCGTGAACACGCTATGGCAGCGGCTCTGAACGGAATGGCTTTACACGGAGGCCTTAAAGTATACGGAGGCACATTCTTCGTTTTCAGTGACTACCTGCGCCCGTCTCTCCGTTTGTCAGCTATTCAGAATCTTCCGGTGAATTATGTGTTCACGCATGACTCTATTGCTGTAGGGGAAGACGGCCCGACTCACGAACCTGTAGAACATCTGGCTGCACTTCGGGCTATTCCGAACCTCTCGGTCATTCGTCCGGCAGACGGGAACGAATCCAGTGCGGCGTGGAGACTGGCACTGGAATCCACGTCCAACCCGACAGCTCTCGTGTTGACCAGGCAGGGACTGCCGACGCTGGAAGGGACGAAAGAGAAAGCTTATGAAGGTGTGAAAAAAGGAGCTTACGTACTCAGTGACTCCGACAAAGACACACCGGATACCATTCTTCTGGCTTCCGGATCGGAAGTGCAGCTGGCTATGGCAGCCAAAGAAGAGCTTAAGAGCAAAGGCGTAGATGCCCGCGTTGTCAGCATGGCTTCCTTCGATCGTTTCGAAGCTCAGAATGATGCCTATAAAGAAGAAGTATTGCCGAACAGTGTACGTAATCGCGTAGCTATTGAAATGGCTTCTTCCTTTGGCTGGGAGCGTTTCGTCGGTCTTGACGGTAAAGTAGTGGGTATTGACCGCTTCGGAGCTTCGGCACCTGGAGCGACCGTTATTGAAAACTTCGGTTTTACTGTCGAAAATGTTGTGAAGCACGTAGAAAGCTATGTGAAGTAGGACAAGAATCGGGGACTTCGGAAAACTATCCGGAGTTCCTGTTTATTACATAAGGCTCTTCACTTCCGCAGTTTTAAGGGCGGAAGACTTAGCCGGTGTCCGAGGTCTTGAGTTTTAAGCCCGGAGGAACGATATGGTATAATACAGGTAGAGAAACGTTGGGGAACAGCAGTCCGGCAACGGGTCCCGGGTACAGTTTTGAAATTTTTCAAACGTGATCGGCGGGTGCCGGAAATTATGATCGAAACTATTGAGTCATAAATATTGTGTACATCTGTTCACCCGTCTATTGTAATCCCCGTTTCAATTTACTATACTGTTATGGGATATATTATGAAAGGGGAAACTTATTATGGAATTAGGAATTATATGGATTATTCTGATTGCATTAGTCGCGTTAATAGCAGGAGCGGCTTTAGGCTTTTTCATCGCCAGAAAATATATGATGAATTATTTGAAGAAAAACCCTCCAATCAATGAACAGATGCTGCGGACACTGATGATGCAAATGGGTCAGAAACCCTCACAGAAGAAGATCAACCAGATGATGAAACAGATGAACAACCAGATGGACAAGTAAGCGCCGCTCCATCTTCCCTGCCTGTCCTGCCGGTTATCCGGTATGGCGGGCAGGTTTTTTTGTGTTTTGTCAGAGAAGACGCTGGCAAGTAACATAAATTACATTTAAATGTCTTCTTGAGGGGGATGGAGGGGAAATCAGTGGAGACTTATGATGGGACATCCTTCGAAAAAGAATAGATCCTTAAAAGAAATCGAAGGATTTTTCACAAAAGCTTACGAAGATATGTTTTCTAACGAAGAACAGCTTACTGATACACTCCTTCAGGGGATTATCTCTCCTTATGTGCATGATCGGGGGAAACTGAGTCTTTTTCAGCAGAAATAAAAACATTCGTCTAAATGCTCGGTGGATAAAACTGACAGGGCCCAAATGAGGGTTCTGCCTGTTTTATGGTTTTCGTTAAACTGGAGGATAGTGATAAAAAATGAAGAAGGTATCTCTGCTTTTCAAATAAAGGGTGTGGTATGATACACCTGTAAAGTTTCAAACTGAAGCGGGATGATGCCTGCATCTCCAATGACATTGTTGACGTTTTCGGAAACTACGTAAAGGAGGAATCCGGATGGAACTGTATTTCTCGCGCAACACATCTCCTTTGTCCCGACTGATTCAGTATTTCACGAAAGGAAAGTGGAGTCATAACGCTATTAAAGTGGGGGATTACCACATTATCGATTCCCGTTTTCCGGGAGGCGTCCGGATAAGGCACTTTGATTTGAAAGATTACAAAGTACTCGAAGTGGAAGGAGACCCGCGTAAAGCTCTGAAACACATTGAAAAACGCTACGATCTCAGACTGTTTTTCTGGTACGGCATTAAATACGGAAAACCATGGAACGATCCGAACCAGATGATTTGCAGTGAACTGATCGCGGAAGCCTCCAATGATGAGAACTTACGTGGTAAAACACCAAGCGAACAGTACAGATATCTCAAAAACAGTGAAAAAGTGATCAAAGATACGAAGCGTTAACATTCTAACTTGAAACTTAGTAGCAACTCCGAAATATTAAAAAAACAATTATTAACGATGTCGTTCGTCTTTTATGATAATTTTTGATAGAATGTATTCAGCTATGTAATTGAAAGGTCACAGGGGGATTTTTTTGCGATGAAAATTAACAGTAATGATTTGATATTGAAAACGATGACTTCCATCATCGCTTTTATTCTGCTAGGATTCTCGATATATTTATTTTTTGCCGGGCACAATGCTCCCGGAGGAGGGTTTATCGGCGGTCTTATGACGTCCGCTGCCATCGTACTGATGAATATGGCTTACGGACAGGAGGCAATGAAGAGCTCCCTGCCGATCAACTTCCGTTTTCTGTTTAAACTGGGACTGCTGATCGCTCTTGCGACAGGCATGGGGTCGTTTTTATTCAATGAACCGTTTCTCAGTCAGACATTCGCCTACTTTCAGCTTCCCGTGCTCGGACGTACCGAGTTGGCCACGGCACTGCTGTTTGATCTTGGGGTTTATCTCACTGTTATCGGGATTACGATGACAATCATCTTGTCGATCGCTGAGGATCACAAAGAAGAACTCTCGGAGTAAGGGGTTATTCGATGAATACGTTTTTATTAATAGCTTCTACGATAGTCGGTGCTTTTATGGCGGTAACGATGATATTCGTACGGAAGAAAGTCGCGGAAAGACCTGCAAGTATTAAAAAGATCGTGCTCCCTCCATTGTTTATGAGCTCGGGGGCGCTGATGTTTCTGTTTCCGGTCTTCCGGATCAGTCTGTCCCAGGTACTGGAGGCCCTCAGCGTCGGAGTGGTATTTTCGGTTTTTCTCATACTTACCTCCCGTTTTGAAACACGTGGAGGGGAAATCTATCTTAAACCGTCCAGACTTTTCATAGGAGTTCTGTTCGGTCTGCTCGCATTCCGGGTGGTATTTAAGCTGATCATCGGACAGACGATTTCTTTCGGGGAGACGAGCGGGATGTTTTTCGTTCTTGCTTTCGGAATGATCGTATCCTGGCGTATTGCTATGCTTTATAAATATCTCCGCATACAAAAAAGTCTGGAAACGACAAAAGCACCGCTATAAAAAGCGGTGCTTCTTCTATATCTCCAGGTAGTCCCTGTACGGATCTATATCGATTTCTTTTTCGTTCAGTTTCTTCACGAGAAACTTGTGGTCACGTTTGGGAGTAGCCAAAATGTACCCTTCGATAATCGTATCCTGCGTCATGTGCCGAAGCTTCCTTTTAAGGGCGATCCTGCCGATTTCGCCTGCAATCCGCTGCTGAGCAACGCTGCGGAACAGTTCGGGTACGGGGGAGGTCAGTTCTTCCAGAAAGTGTTTCTGGTCTTCACTCCACATGTGCCTCGTTTGTTCAATATAGTATTCTTCCCAGTCGATGGTGGAGTTCCCGTCTTCTTTCGGCATGCTTTTTAGGAATTTACGGAACATGAAGAAACCTCCGATGCCCATAAGCACCACCATAATGACGACCCAACCTACGATAAATAGCGAAAACCCTAAAGACATGTCATCACCTATTCTTTGATATTACCTTTATTATAAAAGGTGACCGGAGGAAAAACAACGAATTTCCCTTTAGTAAAAAGTACTATAATGAATTTACTTTAAAATCGTTTTCATTTACAATGTAAATAGCGAATTATAGTATTATAAGTATGTGAAGGAACAAGTAATACTTTCACAGCAAGAATGATAAGGGGGATATGAGATATGGCAGACCATCCATTCAATGCTAAAAAGCAGTTTGAATCAAATGGCAAAACGTACAACTATTATGATCTGAAATCACTGGAAGATGCAGGAATCGGAAAGATTTCGCGCCTGCCTTTTTCCATCCGTATTTTACTTGAATCACTCCTTCGTCAGCACGATGGACGGGTAATAGCGGATGAACACGTAGAAAGTCTCGCTAAATGGGGCCAGAGTGACAGCAAACAGGAAGATGTTCCTTTCAAGCCGTCACGTGTCATTCTTCAGGACTTCACAGGTGTTCCTGCCGTTGTGGATCTTGCGAGCCTACGTAAAGCAATGGTGGACATGGGCGGTAAGCCGGAGGAGATTAACCCGGAAGTACCTGTCGATCTCGTCATCGACCACTCTGTTCAGGTGGATCAGTATGGTACAAGTACAGCGCTTCAGGCGAACATGGAACTTGAATTCGAACGGAACCAGGAGCGTTATGAGTTCCTTCACTGGGCACAGAAAGCGTTCGATAACTATCGTGCCGTTCCGCCTGCTACAGGAATCGTTCACCAGGTGAACCTGGAATATATCGCTAACGTCGTTCATGCTACGGAGAACGCTGACGGAAGTGTGGATACATACCCGGATACACTTGTCGGTACCGATTCCCACACGACTATGATCAACGGTCTTGGCGTACTCGGCTGGGGCGTTGGCGGAATTGAAGCGGAAGCAGGGATGCTTGGACAGCCGTCCTATTTCCCGGCACCGGAAGTGATCGGTGTGAAACTGCAGGGCAGCTTCCCTCAGGGAACGACCGCGACAGACCTTGCACTTAAAGTGACGCAGCGCCTCCGCGAAGCGAACGTCGTCGGTAAATTCGTCGAATTCTTCGGTCCCGGTCTTCAGGAAATGCCGCTGGCAGACCGTGCCACAATTTCCAATATGGCTCCTGAATACGGGGCGACGTGTGGTTTCTTCCCGGTAGACGGAGAGTCTCTCGACTATATGAGACTTACGGGAAGAACGGAAGAACAGATCGATCTCGTCGAAAAATATTGTAAAGAGAACAATCTTTGGTACGATCCTTCACTCGAAGATCCGGAATTCACTCAGCTGATCGAAATCAACCTGGAAGAACTGGAACCGAACCTGTCCGGACCGAAACGTCCACAGGATCTGATCCCGCTTTCCGAAATGAAAGAGTCGTTCAATAACTCCATCACGGCTCCGGAAGGAAACCAGGGTTTCGGTCTCGATAAATCCGAGTTCAACAAAAAAGCGACAGTTGAATTCACTAACGGCGAGACAGCGGAAATGAAGACGGGAGCCCTGGCGATTGCTGCCATCACTTCCTGTACGAACACGTCGAACCCGCACGTTATGCTTGGTGCCGGGCTCGTAGCTAAAAAAGCTGTGGATAAAGGTCTCGAAGTACCGGAATACGTGAAGACATCACTCGCTCCCGGCTCCAAGGTTGTAACGCGCTATCTGGAAGATTCAGGTCTTATGAACTACCTGAACCAGCTCGGATTCAACCTGGTCGGTTACGGTTGTACGACATGTATCGGTAACTCCGGTCCATTGCTTCCTGAAATCGAACAGGCGATTGCAGATGAAGATTTGACAGTTTCTTCCGTATTGAGCGGTAACCGTAACTTTGAAGGACGGATTCACCCGCTCGTGAAGGCCAACTATCTGGCTTCACCACCGCTTGTTGTAGCTTACGCCCTTGCCGGCACGGTCGACATCGATCTGAGAAATGAACCGATCGGCAAAGATCAGCAGGGGAATGATATTTTCTTCGATGATATCTGGCCTTCCCAGGAAGAAATCAAAGAACAGATTTCAAGCGTCGTAACGCCTGAGATCTTCCGTAAGGAATACGAAAACGTGTTCAACTCCAACGAAAAATGGAACGAAATCGAAACAACGGATGAGCCGCTGTACGACTGGGACGAAGACTCCACGTACATTCAGAACCCGCCGTTTTTCGAAGGGTTGTCCAAAGATTCCAACCCGGTCAAACCATTGAATGGCATGCGCGTTATCGGTAAATTCGGAGATTCGGTCACCACTGACCACATTTCCCCGGCGGGCGCCATCGCCAGCAGCATGCCGGCAGGTGAGTACCTGCAGGAGAAAGGCGTTTCACCGCGAAACTTCAACTCCTACGGATCCCGTCGCGGAAACCACGAAGTGATGATGCGCGGTACGTTTGCAAACATCCGTATCCGTAACCAGCTGGCTCAGGGTACAGAAGGCGGTTATACGACATACTGGCCTACAGAAGAAGTTATGCCAATCTATACGGCCGCTATGAAATATAAAGAAGATAATACGCCGCTTGCTGTTATCGCCGGTGATGACTACGGTATGGGAAGTTCACGTGACTGGGCTGCCAAAGGTACCGATCTGCTCGGTATCGAAACGGTCATCGCTCAGAGCTTTGAACGTATCCACCGTTCCAACCTTGTTATGATGGGCGTACTTCCGCTCCAGTTCCAGGAGGGCGAAACTATCGAGTCCCTCGGACTGACAGGACGGGAGACGATCGACGTGGAAATCGGCGAAGACGTGAAGCCGCACGATTTCGTTAAAGTCACTGCTACGGACGAAGACGGCAATAAGAAAGAATTTGAAGTTATTGCCCGCTTTGACAGCGATGTGGAAATCGATTACTACCGTCACGGAGGAATCCTTCAGATGGTTCTTCGTAACAAGCTGAAAAAATAAATAATGTACAGGAAAGAGGCATGCACCCCCGGGTGCATGCCTCTTTTGTCATTATTACGACATTCAGGTGCCGGGGATACCTGAGATAGGGGGTTCTGTGATACACTTCTTAAAGAAGAAATGAAAAAAGGAGATTCCTCGGATATGAAAAAAATCGGTACTATGGCTATTTTTTCCCTGATTCTGGCACTGCTGCTGTACAGCGTGTTCGAGTTGACGGGAGAGGAAGAGTCGACAGTCGGGGAATACGATGTTTCGGGTAATACATCGCAGGAAGGGACGTCCATCGTGCCCGAGGGAGCACACCAAGGGATTGAAATCGGTGATGAGGCACCGAACATGCCTGTCGAGACGCTCAAAGGGGAAAAAACGGATATTAATGCCTACAAAGGAAAACCGGTCATTTTAAATATATGGGCGACGTGGTGTCCGCCCTGCAAGGAAGAAATGCCGGAGATGCAGAAGTTTCATGAAAAGTACGGCGAGGACGTCACGGTTCTAGCCGTAAACGCAACTTCCACCGAAGACTCACCGGAAAATGCGAAAAACTTTGTAGACAAAGAAAACTTCACTTTTGAAACGGTACTGGACAGTGACGACCAGCTTTCCGAAAAGTACCAGACGTTCTCTGTACCGGCGTCCTATTTCATCAACAGCGACGGGACGATCCATTCCCGCAAATTCGGACCTATGACGTACGAGTACATGATCGAAAAAATGAAAGAACTTGAATAATCTCCGGTTTCCCGCGCTCCTGGTAAGTGTTCAAAGGCTGCTGCCTGTAGCAGTCTTTTTTTAAAGGCTTAAAGCTGTGGTAAACTGGGGACAGGAAGGAAGTGAAACGATGGATAAGCTCGAAACCTGGACCTCTCTCTACACGACGCCGCCGTGGAAGGAAACGGAGGTGCTGCGTCTGCTGCAGGAAGAGGAGCGGGAGGACAGAGAAAGGGCCCTGCTCCAGGTCGCTTTAGTTTATTACAGAATGAAAAGAGTACCGGAGGGCGATACTCTTACTCCCTACATACTGGAAACAGCGAAAATGCTTGACCCTTCCCTGAAGCTCATCAGGGAGACGGAGGAACTGCAGCATGTCCTTCGCCTTATTTATTATATGAAAGACGTATCCGGCCGGATTCCCGTGCTGCATGAAACGGATCACATTACCCAGAAAGTCAAAAAAATATCTGATATTCAGGAAGAACTGAGTCTTCTTCTGCATCTGTTTGATGATAACTACGTCAATCAGACAGTCGTGGACGCCGGTTCCAGATGGCGGACGTACCAGCGGCTGTACGAATATCTTCTGAAGACGAAGGAGACGATCGATTACGCCCTGGAGACGAGGGAATCCAAACGTATCAAAATGCCGGTGAGTGATATCAATTCCGCGGTGCGGGAACTGGACGAGGAGAGAGAGGAACTGGAGGATTATCTTCCTCCTTCCTTTTCCCGGAAGGAGAGGCGTCATGCTCTAGATAAACTGGAGGAGATGATAGGTCTTCGTGACGTAAAAACGTACATCCATCAGTTTTATCACTTTCTGAGGTATGAACAGGAAAGAAAATCGTTCGGTTTTCGTATGCCTGACGAACCGTCGCTGCACATGATTATGACGGGGAACCCTGGGACCGGTAAAACGACTCTCGCACGTCTCCTGGCTGAAATATATACGGAACTCGGCCTTTTGTCGACGGGCAAAGTGGTGGAAGTGAACCGCTCCCACCTGGTCGGGTCCTACATGGGGCAGAGTGAGGAAAATACGATGAACTATATAAAAGAAGCGCGGGGCGGAATATTATTCATTGATGAAGCGTACAGCCTGAAACGCGAAGGTCAGGGAGGAAACGATTACGGACAGGCAGTGATTGATACGCTCGTTTCCGCTCTCACCAGCACCGAACACGGCGGTACTTTCGCTCTTATACTGGCGGGGTACCCGGAAGAAATGCGCCAGTTTCTGTGGGCGAATCCCGGCCTCAGAAGCCGGATACCGGAGCAGAACCGCCTCGATCTGCCGGATTACTCTATCGGTGAACTGGAGGATATCGGAGAATATATCGCGCTGAACAATGACTTTTTCTTTACGAAAGAGGCGCGGAGACGACTCGGTACGCTGATTGAGAAGGAACAGGTGGACGAATCGTTCGGGAACGCGAGAAGCGTGCGGAACATCGTCATGAAAACGATATTTTACAAGGGTTCCCGGGAAGTCATACAACCTCATGACGACTGGTTCCATCACATGCGTATTACGGAAGATGATCTGCACTGGGATAAAGATTCTGCAGACGACGCCATTTCCGGGGTGGAACGTCTCCATTCCCTGATCGGTCTTGATACGGTGAAACGCGAGGTGGAAAAGCTATCTTCCTTCGTACAGATGCAGCAGCAGCGGAAGAGAGAAGGGGACCCTATTGTTCCCATTCAGCTGCATTCGGTATTCAGCGGAAACCCGGGCACCGGAAAAACGACGGTGGCCGAAGTGTATGCGACGATACTGAAAGAATGCGGGCTTCTGAAAAGAGGACACGTCGTAGTGGCCTCCCGCAGTGATCTTGTGGCGGGGTATGTGGGCCAGACGGCTATCAAGACGAAGAAGAAAATAAGAGAAGCCCTCGGAGGGGTTTTATTCATTGATGAAGCCTACGCCCTTCAGAGCGGAGGGAGAGACGATTTCGGAAAAGAGGCAGTGGAAACACTGGTGGATGAAATGACGAGGCACAACGAGAATCTCGTAGTCATTCTGGCCGGGTACGAGAGGGAGATGAGAGACCTGATAGACAGTAATCCGGGACTCGTTTCCAGATTCAAGAAATTTTTCCGTTTCCCGGATTATTCGGCCGGAGAGCTGCTGGAAATGATGGTCACGCTTGCAGGGGCATATAACTATTCTCTGTCCCCCGCGGCCCGGGAGTACCTGGAAGTGCAGCTGCTGGAAACGAAGGTGCAGGGAAACGGAAGGTTCATCGGAAACCTGATGGATGAAGCCGTTCAGTACCATGCCTGGCACCATAAAGGGGAATACAAAGACCCGGTTCTTTCCCGGGAAGATATTGAGGAAGCATGGAAAGCCGTAAGAAAGGAGATTTAGAGTGAAATTAGATGTGAAAGATATACAGGTAAGATACCAGGAGACGGATATGATGGGCGTCGTCTATCACGCCAATTATCTCGTATGGTTCGAAATCGGTCGGACTTCTTTAATAGAAAGTTTCGGTTTCGATTATAAAGATATGGAAGATGCAGGGGTGGTATCCCCGGTTACGGATGTACAGGTTTCGTTCCGGACTCCGGTCCGGTACGGGGATAAAGTAGCTGTGAAGACGTGGATCCAGGCATACACGGGAGTCAAAACGACGTATGCCTACGAAGTGGTCCATGAGGATGGAACGGTAGCTGTAACCGGCACCTCCGATCACGTCATTGTAAGAAAAGAGGATTTCCGCCCGACTTCCCTGCGGAAAGCCTTTCCCGCCTGGCACGCCGTGTACAAAGAAGCAGCGGGGCAGCACTGATGGCTTTCGGCATCGGTAAGGAAGAACTGAGGAAATGGAAGCGGGACGTCCGTGCCGGGAATATAGCTATCCTGACCCACTACTGGCTGGATGACAGATTTCCGGGGTGTGACACGGTGACAAAAGTCGGATGCAGCGACATAGAAAAGCTGGCGGAGTGGGGGCAACAGTACGGATTGAAAAAAGAGTGGATCGACCGTAAGGAAGGGTTCCCCCATTACGATCTTTTCGGAAGACATCAGTTCACCATTCTTAAGGCCGAGAACAGAAATGATCATATTGAAAGATTCCGTCTGCATCAAAAAAGCAGCCGCTACCTTTAGGCGCGGCTGCTTTTTGACTGTCTTCATTCGTAGCCGATAGCGGCTTCTTCCAGGCTCTCGTCATAAGTAATTTTAAGGGAATAGGTATCGAAGTACCATTCGTCCGCCTTTTCAACGAAGAACAGGATCCCTTCGACATTCGTTTCGACGACCGGTTCGTAGGGGGTTTCTATTTTCATACCGAGGGATAATCCGGGCTGAAGTCCTCCGGATCCCCCGTATCTTACGAAGAACTGGATAGCGTCCCCCTCTGTCAAATCCAGTTCTTCTTTGTACCATTGCGCGGCTTCTTCCGATACAGTGATATTCACATAATCACTCCTTTTCTTTTATTTCGGGTACGACGTCCACACCGCCCGGGTGCAGGGGATGACACTTCAGTACTCTTTTCAAGGTGAGGTACATCCCTTTTACGAACCCGTGTCTCTGAAAAGCGACGAGACCGTACTCCGAGCAGGTCGGGTAGAAGCGGCACGTCGGAGGAGTGAAGGGACTGATGCCTTTCCGGTAGAAGCGGATCAGTCCTATCATGGCGTTCCTCAGCATCAGCGCTCATCCGTACGTTTGTCGAAGCGGAGGGAGGCGAGAGCATCGTGCAGATGAATCGATTCCTCGTTACGGCACGAAACCTCAAAAGCGTGAATGAACGGAGTTTCGTACAGGTCTGCAGCTACAAGACGGACCATATCCTCGACGAATCTCGGATTTTCGTAAGCCTGCTCCGTGACCATCTTCTCATCCGGCCGTTTCAGGACGGGGTGAATGCGTGCACTGGCGTTGCTCTCGGCAGCCTCCAGCAGAACTTCTTTCCAGTCCACCATATCTTCGTTGAAATCTTCCGTAAGCGTTACTGCCATCGAGACATTTCCGCGCTGATTGTGCGCACTGTATTCGCTGATTTCCTTGCTGCAGGGACAAAGGGTGGTGATTTTACCGGTCAGCCCGGTCTGAATATCGAAACCGCCCGCTTTGGACCATGTTACGGAAATGAAGGCATCCGCGTGATTCATGCCGGCTAGACCCGAAGAAGGTCCTTCTCTTTCAAAGAACCACGGGAATTCGACTTTTATAAATGCATCTTCCCGCTTCAGCCGGCCTGCGAGTTCTTCTGCAAACTGCTTCAGCGATTCGATCGTGACCGTAAAGCCCTGCTCGTAATAACTGGTCAACTGTTCCGTGAAGCGGCTCATGTTCGTTCCTTTGCTTCCTTTGGCAATCGAGGAAGAAAAGGTGAAGGTTCCTATGGTGGTCTGAGTGGACGGCTTCATCGAACTTTCAATAGTAATGGGATGTTTTACGTTGTTGATTCCGACGACATCCAGGTCGAAAAGAAAATCCTGTCTGGAATTCTGAAGATCAGCCATCTGATCCTTTTCCACTGGTTTGGTTTTCGGTCCGGGAGGTACAGACCCGAATAATTTGTGACGTTCATCTTTTGAAGGCATTGTATCAGTGATATGAGATTCTATTTTATTCATAACCGTGGCTCCTTTCAACGACTTTTCTATCAAGAAGTATACCTTATATAAATTTTAATTTACAACTAAATGCTTATCCCGTGCCGGTTACATCCACGTTATTTTCGGCTCTTCCCTGTTCTTGATGCGTATGATGTTCGTACGGTGCCGATAAATGACAAATGCTGTAAGAACAGAGACGACAGCCGTCAGTAAGAACTCCTGCTGGATGATAGTAACGGCCACGGTGACGACACCCGTCACCATGGAGGATAACGAAACGTACTTACTTATATACAGAGTGACAAAGAAAGTGAGGAGCATAATACCGAACAGAAGCGGGTTCACTCCGAGAATGATTCCACCGGAAGTCGCAACAGCTTTGCCGCCCTTGAATCTGGCGAAAACGGGGTACATATGGCCGATCACCGCAAAAATACCGATGATTACGCCGTTAAGTTCCGTACCCATCCACAGGGGGAGGGCAGCTGCGACGGTTCCCTTCAGAATGTCGGCGACGGTAACGGATAGCCCCGGTTTGACACCGAGCACACGGAACGCATTAGTGCCGCCCAGGTTGCCGCTGCCATGTTCCCTGATATCAACATTGTAAAAGAGTTTACCTACAAGCAGACCGGTGGGGATAGAACCCAGAAGGTATGCAATAGCAGCAAATTTGATAAATTCCAAAAGCACGACCTCCATTCACAAAAAAAATGATAGTTTCAGTTTATCACGTGTCGATTAAAAAAAGAATGGATAAAGTACATAGTTTTATACTTAGTAGTAACTCCAATATATTAACATAAAGAAAGTTTATAACCATATAATTAGGGAATAGTCAAAAAGTTACTTCTTAATTACAGAAAGAAGGGATTATATGATCAGATTTGAAAATGTCGGCAAAACTTTCCCCGACAGCACTACTGCAGTAAAGAATTTTAATTTACAGGTGAATAAAGGGGAGTTCGTAACGTTAATAGGTCCCAGTGGCTGCGGAAAGACCACTACGATGAAAATGATTAATCGACTCATCGAACCTACGGATGGATACATATACATAAACGACAAGAGAGTCAAAGATTATTCCATTCATGAACTGAGATGGAACATCGGCTACGTTTTGCAGCAGATAGCTTTATTTCCTCATATGAGCGTGGAAGAAAATATAGCTATTGTACCTGAGATGAAAAAGTGGAAAAAGGAGAATATTTCCTCGAGAATAGACGAACTTATGAACATGGTAGGACTGGATGCGAAGAAATACAGGAAGAGAAAACCTTCGGAGCTCTCGGGTGGTGAACAGCAGCGAGTAGGAGTAGTGCGTGCACTCGCTGCTGACCCCGACATCATTTTGATGGATGAACCTTTCAGTGCTCTTGATCCGATCAGTAGAGAACAGCTTCAGAAAGATATCCAAACGCTCCAGAAAGAAATTAAAAAGACGATAGTGTTCGTTACGCACGATATGGATGAAGCCCTTGCACTGGGAGACCGTGTTTGCCTGATGAAAGAAGGCGAGATTGTACAGGTGGACACCCCTCAGGAACTCATCCTGCACCCGGCCAATGACTTTGTGAAGAATTTCATCGGCGAGAGAAAGAGTCCCTGGCAGACTGCCGTGGACGTCGTAATGAAGAAAGAGGCGACAACTCCTGCGGGCATGACTTTTGTGACAGATGAAGAAGGACAGTATAAATACGCCGAAAAAGAAGGAAGAGAAGTGGAAGTGCCGGTTCTCGGCAACAGCACTACGTTAAAAGAAGCTGTAGAAACGCTGGAATCGACTCCTGAAGAAACACTCCCGGTAACGAAAAATAACATATTTCTCGGGCACATTACGTACGAGCATATCGTGCATTACTTAAAAGCATCCGCTGAACGTGAAGGGAGTGTCGTACAGCAATGAATGAATTTATTGATATCTTCCAGCAGCGTCAGGATGAATTCTGGATCAAACTGTGGGAACACCTGCAGATTTCCATTATATCTTTAATAATAGCAACGTTGATAGCCGTCCCGCTCGGGCTGATACTAACCAGATATAAAAGAACGGCCGAACCGATCATCCAGGTGACGGCGATCCTTCAGACAATTCCGAGTCTGGCCGTTCTGGCATTTCTTATTCCTTTTTTCGGTATCGGACAGACACCTGCGATCATCGCATTGATTGCATACGGTCTTCTGCCGATATTGAGGAACACATATACCGGAGTCAGCGAAGTCGACAATTCTTTACTGGAGGCCGCTACCGGAATGGGGATGAACTCTTTCAAGCGTCTCTCGAAAGTTGAGCTTCCTCTGGCTATGCCGGTCATTATGGCCGGCATCCGTACCTCTATGGTACTGATTGTCGGAACAACCACTATCGCTGCATTAATAGGAGCCGGGGGGCTGGGGGATCTGATTCTTCTCGGACTTGACCGCGGAGGAGACGTCAACCTTATTCTTCTCGGGGCTATTCCTGCGGCTCTTCTTGCGATTCTTCTCGATGTCGTTCTGCGGTTCTTTGAGAGAACTTCTGCTAAAACCGGGATGAAATCCTTGTTTATCCTTATCATTGTAGCTTTGCTGATCGTCGTTACTCCGATCATTTTCACCGGAAAAGCAGGGAACGATATTACCATCGGTGCCAAACTGAACGCTGAACCGACAATCCTTATCAATATGTATGAACTGCTTATCGAAGAAGAGACGGATCTTGAAGTAGGTCTTGAACCGAACCTCGGAAAAACAGATCTTGTCTTCAGTGCCCTGCAGGAAGGAAGTATCGACATTTATCCGGAATTTACCGGAACAGCACTCGTATCCCTTCTCGATCGTCAGCCGGACAGTTACGAATCGAAAGAGGTATACCAGCAGGCCAAACAGGGCATGGCCGAAGAGTACGATATGGCTTACCTGGAACCGATGAAGTATAACAACACTTACACTGTGGCTACGACGAAAGAATATGCACAGGAAAATAATCTTGAAACCATCGGTGATCTTGCTCCGATAGATGACGAAGTAACGGCCGGCTTCACTCTTGAATTCAATGACAGGGAAGACGGATATCAGGGGATGAAAGAGTTGTATAATCTGGAATTCGGCGAAGTGAAAACGATGGACCCCGGTCTGCGCCAGGGAGCGATTAAAAACGGAGAAGTGGATATTATCGATGCGTATGCGACAGACAGCTATATGGTCGAACTTAATCTGACGACTCTCGATGATCCGAAAAATCTGTTCCCTCCGTATCAGGGCGCTCCGCTCATGAGACAGGAAACGCTCGAGAAGTATCCGGAGCTGGAGGACGTACTGAATAAGCTGGGCGGGAAGATTACCGAAGATCAAATGCGGGAAATGAACTATGAAGTGGATGTAAAAGACAGAGCTCCTTCGGAAGTCGCAAGAGACTATCTTGTAGAAGAAGGGCTGCTCGATAAATAGGAGGAATTTCAATGAGTTTTACCAATCCCGGTCCACAGGCGACCGCAGAAATCTTGAAAAATTCATCGACTATTGCTGTAGTGGGCCTTTCTGACAATCCCGCCAGGACTTCTTTTCAGATCAGTGAGGCGATGCAGAAAGCGGGGTACAAAATCATCCCCGTAAACCCGAAAGTGACGGAAGTTTTAGGAGAAAAAGCAGTTTCTTCTCTTCAGGATATTGAAGAGAAGATCGATATCATCAACGTATTCCGGCGTTCCGAGTTTCTCCCGGAAGTGGCCAGAGAGGCAAAAGCGATAGATGCCGAAGCTTTCTGGGCTCAGCAGGGAGTCTTCCACCCGGAAGCGTACGAAGAACTGAAAGACAGTAAGCAGGAAGTCATCATGGATTCCTGCATCAAAGTCGCTCATGCAACTCTTCTATAGAAACGGACCCCCTTTTTCACAAGGGGGTTTTTCTTGTTTGTCCATAAATAACTTTTTTTATACGAAAAAAAAAGCTACAATGATACGAGTGAATAAGTTTGAATTTACAAACACGAACGTTTGTTCTAATATAGATAGTAAGGTGATATTGGAACGGAAGGAGACGATTTAAATGAAGTCGAAACAAACTTATACGGACAGTTCCATACAGGTGCTGGAGGGACTGGAAGCTGTAAGGAAACGCCCGGGGATGTATATTGGATCTACGGATCACCGGGGGCTTCACCATCTTGTCTTTGAAATTGTCGATAATTCGGTAGATGAAGCTTTAGCCGGATATGGAGAAACTATTACAGTTACGATCCGGAAAGATAATAGCGTTTCTGTAAGTGATAAAGGGAGAGGTATGCCTACCGGGACTCATCAGACCGGCAAACCTACCCCTGAAGTTATAATGACCGTACTGCATGCCGGCGGTAAATTCGGTCAGGGAGGTTACCAGTCCAGCGGCGGTCTGCACGGCGTCGGGGCCAGTGTTGTAAATGCGCTCTCGGAATGGCTCGTCGTCGATATATTCAGAGAAGGTACCCATTTCAGGCAGCGTTTCGAGAACGGCGGGCTGCCGGTCACCACGCTTGAGGAGATAGGTAATACGAAGAAAATGGGAACCACTATTTCCTTTAAACCGGATACGTCCATCTTTTCCACGATCAACTTTCACACCGAGACGCTGATGGAACGCTTAAGAGAAGCCGCTTTCCTTCTGAAAGGACTGGAAATCAAACTGGTAGACGAACGTGGAGATGAAAAACAGGAAGAAGTATACTACTATGAAGATGGAATCGAATCTTTTGTAGCCTACTTAAACGAAGAGAAAGAGACGCTCCACCCGGTTATTTCCTTCGAAGGGAAACATACGTCCATTGAAGTGGACACCGCTTTTCAGTTCAACGACGGGTACACGGAGAACATATTGTCCTTCGTCAACAACGTCCGGACAAAAGACGGCGGAACGCATGAATCCGGAGCAAAAACGGCCATTACTCGCGTTTTTAACGACTATGCCCGTCGGACACAGATGCTGAAAGAGAAAGATAAAAATCTGGAAGGGAACGATATACGCGAAGGATTTACGTGCATCATCTCCGTACGTATACCGGAAGATCTGCTTCAGTTTGAAGGTCAGACTAAAAGCAAACTCGGCACACCGGAAGCCCGTTCGGCTATAGATAACGTCATTGCTGAGCGCCTTGCTTACTTTCTCGAGGAGAACCCGGAGACGGCTGCTATGCTTGTAAAAAAAGCCATCAAAGCCAAGGCTGCTCGCGAGGCGGCAAGAAAAGCCAGAGAAGATGCCCGCAGTGGGAAAAAGCGTAAGAAAAAGGACTCCCTCCTAAGTGGTAAACTTACACCGGCCCAATCACGTAATCCCAATAAGAATGAACTGTACCTGGTCGAGGGGGACTCGGCAGGCGGGTCTGCCAAACAGGGGAGGGACCGCCGGTTCCAGGCCGTCCTCCCGCTTCGAGGTAAGGTCATTAATACGGAAAAAGCGAAGATTGATGATATATTTAAAAACGAAGAGATATCAACGATTGTGCACACGATCGGCGCAGGCGTCGGGAACGATTTCGACATTGAGGATTGTAATTATGATAAAGTAATCATCATGACGGACGCAGATACAGATGGCGCTCACATCCAGGTACTGCTGCTCACTTTCTTTTACCGGTATATGAAACCGCTCATTGAGGAAGGTAAGGTATTCATTGCACTGCCTCCGCTTTATAAGATTTCCAAAGGGAAAGGTAAGAAAGCGAAAGAGGAGTATGTATGGGATGAAGACGGTCTTGAAGAAGTACTGAAACAATTTAAGAATGGCTATACCATCCAGCGTTACAAAGGACTCGGGGAAATGAACGCCGATCAGTTGTGGGAGACTACGATGGATCCGTCTTCCCGGACGCTGATTCGCGTAACGATTGATGATATCGCAACCGCCGAAAAACGGGTGACAACTCTGATGGGGGACAAAGTGCCTCCACGCCGGAAATGGATTGAATCGCACGTTACTTTCGGTCTTGATGAAGGCGAAAATATTTTAGAAAATGAAAAATTGCACGACTAACAGGAGGAAGTTCTCATGTCTGAAACAGAAAGACTTTTGGATCTGCCGCTTGAGGAAGTACTGGGAGACAGATTCGGCCGCTACAGCAAGTACATTATCCAGGAACGGGCCCTGCCTGATGTCAGGGACGGGCTCAAACCCGTACAACGCCGTATTCTTTATGCCATGCAGCAGGAAAAAAACACGGCCGACAAACCGTACAGGAAATCTGCAAAAACTGTCGGTACGGTAATCGGTAATTACCACCCGCACGGGGATTCTTCGGTATACGAAGCCATGGTAAGACTAAGTCAGACGTGGAAAGTCCGCTATCCGCTCGTGGAGATGCACGGGAATAACGGAAGTATTGACGGCGATCCGCCTGCAGCCATGAGGTATACAGAAGCAAGGCTCTCCGGGATATCCACGGAACTTCTGCGTGATATCCAGAAAGATACGGTGGAACATATCCCTAACTTCGATGACACGATAGAAGAACCTACCGTATTGCCCGCAAGGTTCCCGAACCTTCTCGTTAACGGTTCTACCGGAATCTCGGCCGGATATGCCACCGACATCCCTCCTCACCGGCTTGGGGAAGTAATCGAGGCCGTTATTATGAGGATCGATAATCCCGAGGCTTCAGTAGATAAACTGATGACTAAATTACCGGGGCCTGACTTCCCTACCGGAGGCATCGTCCAGGGTGCTCAGGGCATCAAAGAAGCTTATGAAAACGGGAAAGGAAAAATCATCGTCCGCGGAAAAGCGGAAATCCAGCAGATCAAAGGCGGTAAGGAACAGATCGTCATTGATGAACTTCCTTATGATGTGAATAAATCCACACTTGTGAAACGGATGGATGAGCTTCGCATCGACCGGAAAGTGGAAGGGATCGCAGAAGTCCGCGACGAGACGGACCGTACGGGTCTGAGAATTGTGATCGAACTGAAGAAAGAGTCGAACAGTGAAGGGATACTCAACTACTTATATAAACACACGGATCTTCAGGTATCCTATAACTTCAATATGGTAGCTATCTCCGATCAGAAACCGAAACTTATGTCTCTTCCGATGATTCTCGATGCCTATATCAGTCATCAGAAAAACATTGTAAGGAACCAGGCGATGCACGACCTGAAAAAAGCGAGAAATCGTGCGCACATCGTCCAGGGACTCATTAAAGCTATTTCGATCCTGGATGAAGTGATCAGTACGATCCGCTCCTCCAGTGATAAAAGCGATGCCAAAGAAAAACTGAAGTCTGCCTATACGTTTTCCGAGGCTCAGGCGGAAGCTATCGTCAATCTTCAGCTTTACCGCTTGACGAACACGGACATCACAGCCCTTCAGGAAGAAGCAGAAGAGCTGGAAGAGACGATCAGAAACCTTGAGAGTATTCTTTCGGATGAGAAACTGTTGCTGAAAGAAATTAAGAAAGATCTCCGCTCCATAAAGAAAACCTATAAAGATGACAGACTGACGGTCATCGAAGAGCAGGTTCAGGAGCTGAAGGTGGACCTGGAAGTCATGGTTCCGAGTGAAGACATACTGACTTCTGTTACGAGAGACGGCTACGTCAAACGGACGAGTCTCCGTTCCTACGGAGCTTCACAGGAAGAATCTCCGCCTCTGAAAGAAGGAGATTATCTTTTAAGCCTCATGGAACTCAATACGACGGATACTTTATTACTGTTTACAAATAGAGGGAAGTATCTTTATCTCCCGGTGCACCGGTTACCGGACATAAAATGGAAGGAACTGGGTCAGCACGTAACGAACCTGGTACCGGTCGAAGCCGGTGAAAAAATCATAGAAGCTATCCCTGTACGAAATTTCGAAACGGATGACTACCTGACATTCGTCACTAAAAATGGGATGGTGAAAAGGTCGCTGCTGAAAGATTATCAGGCGCAGCGCTACTCCAAACCTCTCGTAGGTATAAATACGAAAGCAGATGATGAAGTCGTAGCTGTTCACCGCACCGACGGCCGTAAAGATATTATGCTGGCCTCCAACAAAGGTTACTGCCTCCGTTTTCCGGAAAATGAAGTCAATATCGTGGGAGCCCGGGCTGCGGGTGTTAAAGGCATGCAGTTAAAAACGGATGAAGTCATTGTCTCCGGGGAAGTATTCGACCCGGAAGCTCAAAGAACTGTTCTCGTCGTATCTCATAGAGGTGCGGTGAAACGGATGGATCTCAGGGAATTTGAATCGACGACGAGAGCGAAAAAAGGAAACGTCGTATTCCGGGCTCTGAAGAAAAACCCTCATACACTCATACAAATGCTCGTCGTTGATAAAGAGAGCCATATCCGTATCGTCACTGACAAAGAAGCGATTGAGGTCCAACCGAAGCAGTACCGTTCGAAGGACAGTTACAGCAACGGAACATTCGTTATAGACACCGAACAGAACGGGGATGTGACGGGGGCCTGGAGAAAAGTGGGCTATGAAAGTCCGCTGGAATAATAATCTTCCATAAAATAATAGCGCTTATACTGAAGAAAATGTTATTCTATAGATGTATGTTGATTTAGGAGGGAAAGATATTTATGAAAATCATTGTAGCCGGAGGAGATGGCTTCTGTGGATGGCCTACTGCTTTGTATTTATCCAAGCAGGGTCATGACGTAGCAATCCTCGACAATTTAGTACGACGTAAAATCGATAATGAACTGCATTCGAACTCGGTAACACCTATCGCCACACTCGAAGAACGGGTGAATAAGTGGAAAGAGCTTACCGGTAAAGAAATCAAAACGTTCGTGGGTGATCTGAACCATCATGACTTCCTGACGCAGGTTTTTACTCAGTTCAAGCCGGATGCCTTCGTCCACTTCGCCGAACAGCGTTCTGCGCCTTATTCCATGATCGACCGTGAACATGCGGTGTACACTCAGACGAACAACGTTATGGGGAACCTGAACGTACTCTACGCTATCAAAGAATTGGCACCGGACTGTCATCTTATTAAGCTCGGGACGATGGGTGAGTACGGCACGCCTAACATCGATATTGAAGAAGGGTATATTGAAATCGAACATAAAGGAAGAAAAGACACTCTTCCTTACCCGAAACAGCCGGGGTCCTTCTATCACCTGTCAAAAGTTCATGACAGCCACAACATCCAGTTCGCCTGTAAAATCTGGGGTATCCGTGCCACTGATCTGAACCAGGGAATCGTTTACGGTTTACATACCGAAGAAACGAAGCAGGATCCTGTTTTGAACAACCGACTGGATTACGACGGGGTGTATGGCACGGCTCTTAACCGTTTCATCAACCAGGCAGCCATCGAACATGACCTGACCGTTTATGGTTCCGGTAAACAGACGCGTGCTTTCCTTAACATCGAGGACACGGTCCGCTGTGTAGAGATTGCGGCCGAAAACCCTGCCGAACCGGGTGAATTCCGCGTATTCAACCAGTTTACGGAGTGGTTCTCTGTCAAAGAGCTCGCAGACAAAGTTCAGAAGGTAGCCAAAGAAGAAGGTATCAATGTTTCCATTGATAACATGGAGAACCCAAGGGTGGAAGCAGAAGACCATTACTATAGTGCAGTCAATACGAAACTTCGTGATCTCGGACTGGAACCACACCTTCTGACAGACGAAGTCATCAAAGACATGCTCCAGACGGTGATTGATCATAAAGACCGTGTCATTAAAGACAACGTTCTTCCGTCTGTCACCTGGAAGTAATAGAGGACCTTTATGAAAATCGTTATTGTTACAGAAACTTTTTTGCCTTCTACAGACGGGGTGGTCACCCGTCTGAAGGAGGCTATTACTTATATTCATAAAAAAGGGCATGAAGTGGTCATTATAGCCCCTGATCTTGGGGTGAAAGAATTCGACGGAGCGATTGTGGAGGGCATAAAACCCGCAAAGCTACCCGTTTACTCTTCCAAGTACTTTTCCCTTCCGAGCAGAAAAGTAAAGGACCTGCTGGAAAAACATAACCCTGACGTGGTTCACGTCGTCAACCCTGCTTTAGTAGGGGTATCCGGGGTATATTATGCCAACAAATTAGGTTTTCCGCTCGTGGCTTCCTATCATACACACGTGCCGAAATACCTGGATTACTATAACCTTTATCCTTTTAAACCGATTTTCTGGGCATATTTCAAGAAACTGCACAGCTATGCCCATACAAACGTATGTACATCGCAAACGATATTGAAAGAACTGCAGCAAAAGCGCATACACAATCTTGAAGTCTGGAAACGGGGCGTGGCTATCGACCATTTCCATCCGAAGCACGAAAGCACGAGTATGAGAGAACGATTATCCAACGGGAATCCGGGGGATAAACTGCTGGTATTCGTCGGACGTCTTGCTCCGGAAAAAGAAATCCATAAAATAAAACCTCTGCTGGAAAAGCGGAAAGACGTCTCTCTGGCCATCATAGGGGACGGACCGATCCGTCAGCAGCTTGAGAAAGAGTTTGAGGGGACGAAAACGGTATTTACCGGTAATCTGCACGGAGAAGAATTCAGAGAAGCGTTTGCAAGTGGGGACGCGATGATTTTTCCATCGGTGACGGAAACGCTTGGACTCGTTATACTGGAAGCTATGGCATCCGGACTGCCGGTAATAGCAGCTGAGAGTGGTCCTACGAAAGAACAGGTAGTAGACGGCGAAACCGGAATACTGTTCGAAAACGAGAACACTCAAAGCATGATAGATGCTGTAGAGCAACTGGAAGACCCCGAACTGCTGGAACATCTCAGCGAAAACGCCAGAAAAGAAGCTGAGAATTTCAGTTGGGAGAAACCTTCCGAACAAATTCTTGAGATCTATAAGAAGACGATTGCTATAGCCAAATAAAAACAGCTCCCGTTACGTATGTATCAGGGAGCTGTTAAATTATGTTTTGTCTCACTATCATAAGTATACTTAGTTTATGAGACATAGAAAAGTAATTCCCCTTAACTTCCTATAATATATATTATGTAAACTAAGTAATTTTGTTAATAAGAGAGGGGTTTTATCTTTTTATTGTTAATACTCCCCTCTTTTATATACAGACAAGATCAGCAGAATATCTATCGCCCCCGCTGATCCCGTCCTGTTCATGAATGTTTAATGACTGTTTTGTCTTCCTGCTGGATCACTTTATTGTCTTTCATAAGCTTTCCTAATGCTCGTTTGAATGCAGCTTTGCTGATGCCGAATGTTGCCCGGATATCTTCCGGATCGCTTTTATCCGTAAAGAACATAACGCCGTCATTTTCTTCTAAATACTCGTAGATCACTTCCGCATCTTCTTTCTGGCTGACCGCTTTTACGGGTCTCAAGGACAAATTCAAAGTGCCGTCTTCTTTAACGGCTATTACTCTTGCTGTTAAGTCTTCCCCGAGCCTCGGTTCCGCGATCCGCTCCGTCGGATGAATGAACCCGCGATATCCTTCTTCCGTCAGTACAGCAGAACCGGCTTTTACAGCTTTATACACACGTACTCCGACTTCTTTGTTCAGCATATCTTCAGGAGCCTTATCAAGTTCTGCCATTACTTCGTCTTCCGAAATGGGTTTAGCTTCGAGTCTTCCTTTCTTGTCCGTCTCCAGCGTAACAAACAGGAAGTCTCCTTCTTTCGGCCACACAGCCTTCATCAGAGGCAGGTCATCTTTGGAAACGAGGATGTCTTTGCCTTCCACTCCAATATGGACGAATGCTCCGAGATGCGGCAGGATACTGACAACTTCCGCCCATCCGTAAGCATCTGCGGTAGCTGCCGGTAATGAATCCGTCGTGACGAGATCCCCGTTTTTATTCAAGTAGCAGAATACCTCTATTTCTGTATTCAGGGCCGGAGCGCCATCAGTCGTCTCCAGCGGGAGTGTCTCTCCGTGTACGGTAACCTCAGCGTCACCGGTGACTTCCGCTTTTTGAATGGTTCCGATAATAGATAAGTTCATAGCTAGTTCCTTTCGGGCTGTTTTACTGATACAGACGATCGACAGCCGTTTTGATTTTTTGATAAGATGCTTTCTTTTTTTCAAAATCGTAAATATTCGTTATAAGAAGAAACTCGTTCACCTGGTACGATTCGGATAACTGTTGTAATTTCCTTGCCACCTTTTCAGGGGTGCCTATGATGGTTCGTTTTCTGTTCTTCTGTATTTTGTCTATTTCGTCCCCGGTCAGATTATCAAAATCAATCTCATCAGGCGCATATACTTTCGTATCGAGTCCTTTTTCCACCTGGAGTAACCACATATCCTGACTCCTGGCCAGATACTCCGCTTCTTCTTCCGTATCCGCGCATACAGCAAAGACGCACATATTCACGGAAGGCTCGCTGAGCTGCAGAGATGGCTCAAACTTATCGCGGTAAGTCTGCAGGGCCTCTTCCACCGCATCGGGGCTGATAAAATACCCGAAAGTGAAGCCCGTCCCCTGCTTCGCCGCATGCCGGGCACCCCGCTCCGAGAGACCGAGCACCCACATGTCAGGAATCGTCGGCGATGCCGGTTTTGCTTTTACTCCATAATAATCGTGGCCTTTTGGAAGGTCGTCGTAAAGGAAATGCTGCAGTTCCTTCAATTGCCGCTGAAAAGAACTGAGCGGCTTGTTCACTCCATCAGTCAGAGCCGCCCTCGTCTTCTGGCCTCCTCCCGGAGATCTTCCGAGACCGAGATCCACCCGACCCGGGTAGAAGACTTCAAGTGTACGGAACACTTCGGCAACTTTCAACGGGCTGTACTGTGGCAGCAGCACTCCCCCTGACCCTACTTTTATGTTCGTCGTTTTACTTAAAATCGTATTTATGATTACTTCCGGAGCGGCACTGGCTAACCCGTTCGTATTGTGATGTTCGGCCACCCAGTACCGGTGATAACCGAGGGATTCCGTGAACTGTGCAAGCTCTGTCGTCTGTGCTAACGCGTCCCCTGGCGAACCTCCGTCCGAAATCGGTGATTGATCCAACACACTAAGTATCACTGTACATCCTCCTGTTTATTTATACACGTCCCGCATTATTTTGTCTAAAATCTGCTGCTGCTCTTCAAAGAGAATTTTATATCTCTTTTTAAGAACTTCGAACTCTTCTCTCCCGGCATCGGTCAAATAGTACCAATACACCTTCTGCCGCTTCTTGTCATGGGATTTATAGTCTTCCTTCCTTGCCAGAAGCCCTTCTTCCGTCATCTCATGTAAAGTATCCAGCAGCGTGGAAGGTGCCGGTATCCAGTTTTTTGTTAAGGTTTTGAATTCCTTTTTGAAGTGTTCGCTGATCATCGGCTGTTTCACCTGAAGCAGATGCATAATATAAAACTTGGTAAACTGAGCTGCGCTCATATTCAATGCGAATTTTTTAGGATTATTTTTGTGACTCACGAAAACACCCCTCCTCTCTATCATTTTACCTCAGAGACGAGGGTAATTAAATGAATAAGAACATTTGTTCAATCTCTCGTGCTTCGTATCGTATATTTTTGAAAAAGTTTGCTTAGAGAATAGGTTTTTAATTTATGTTAGGAGTTGCTACTAAGTATTAAGCGAATATGCTTTTCCTTTTCAATGTTTGAGGAAACTTGCTTCTTCTACGTACGTACTTTGAAAACGAACTCACTTATAGCATTTTTTTAAAAGAAGTAATTGAAAAATCCTTTGTTATTTTGGACTCCCCTGTTTTTACAAACCCGTGTTTCAAATAAAAATTGACTGCGGGCTCATTGGCAGATCCGGTTGACACTGTCATCGCTTCAAAGTCCGCACCTTAAGTGGAACTCATATTTGACCTATCCCTTCTCCATTTAATACGTAAAGTAACCCTTAAAAACACGGACCCCTTTTCTATCGTGCAGCTTCATTCCAATGGAGCACATCAGGCTCCCGATTCTTTTAGTATACTTACAATTTCCTGATATCCATTATTCTTGGCGTGCTGCAAAGGCGTTACACCTTCCCTGTCACTAATACTGAGATCACTCCCGTAGTCCACCAATATTTGTACAATTTTTTGATAATCCCTGCCGCCATCCCCTAGAATGATCGCTTCCAATAATGCTGTCCAGTGCAGATTATTAATATGATTAACATCTGTATCAGAATTGTTTAAAAGCTCTTTCACGACGTCAACATGACCTCTTTCTGCAGCAGGTATAAGTGCCGTTCCGCCATACCGGTTCGTGAGCGTCGTATCAGCTCCTCCTTCAACTGCAAGTTTTACAATGTCAAGAAACCCTTCTGCCCCTGCATATAAAAGCACATTACCCTGGTTGTTATCCCGTATATCAATATCCGCTCCTCGTTGAATAAGGGCATCTGCAGTACCTGTGTGATGTTCACGGGTTGCGGCCATTACAGTGGTCATTCCATGTTCATTCGTAGCATCGATATCTGCACCCTTTTCCAGAAGCTCCAGGACGTTCTTCGTGTCCGCACATTGAGCGGAGTCGATTAATTGTTGATTCATAGTATCTTTCCCCTTTTCTTTTGACACGTCTACCGAGGAGTCAGAGGTTAAGTGACAAGCGGTAAGCAAAAACAAAAGAAGCAGACTGACTAACATTTGTCCTACCTTCATAACCCCCTTACTCTCCCTCCTCTTTTATCACTTTATTCAGCTCTGAACTAGTGTGCCAGCTTCTGCGTTGTGAAATTTTTTATATCCATAAAGAAAGAGGTGGGGATCTTTCCTCCACCTCCAACAGTTAACATACATGGAATTCAGTTTTTAATTTTGCGGCATCCCCCCGCTTCTTCAATCCTGCAGTTTTGTCATCGTTGCATAAATCGAAACGCGCGCATCACTGGTGTTGGTAAAGCCGAGCTGCTGCTTGGAGTTACAATAAATCACATCACCAGCTGATACCGCCATTTCTTCATCGTCGACTAAAAAGATTCCATCGCCGTCGATAACGTACAAATACAATTCACGATGGGGATGATTATGCGCTTTCATATGCTGTCCAGGTAAAAAGTTCAGCACGAATGCGGTACTGTGGTCATTTTTAATCAGATTGACTTTGGTAAATCGTTCATCATTGAACTGCTTTGCGTCTTCAATTGAATAAACATGCATAGTAGTCACCTTCTTTTTAAAGATATAATAGTATGGACCTAAATCGATTATACCATACGGTCCATGCATAGAGGTTCTATAGCGGCTGACAGCATAATGGAGCGCTTAAAGAATACCCGGGCAAAAAAACGGGAAGTACTACTCAATCAAAGATTCCAGTACACCTTCCCCAAACAAAGCCCACGTATAAATACAAAGAAATTCAATAGTGATAATGACTATAAATTTCACCCAGGAAATTTGCTGTAATTGTAAATAATAAAAACTTCCCAAAAGTACATAAAAACTGGCCAGATGAGTATATTCAGCTGTAAGAGGCTCATCTAACGGAGTGAAATTCAATCCAAGATAAGCAAAAAGATTAAAAACAGTTAACAAAACCAAGCCAGCTACATTCAAAATGTGAACATAAAGTTTTTTCAAAGTAACATCCTCCTTCTTAACGGGCTCCAACTATTCAATTACAAAGTGTGACTTCCCTTCTGAAGGTGCAGGTGGTCTATAAAATATAAACTGCTACAAAGATAGTAAAACCGGCTGAAAGAAAGAGTGTGAAGGCAGCCGGTTTTCGGTTTTGATATTCGTTAATCCCCAATATGATAACCAACCCGCTCAATCAACAACAGCAGGTAAGGTCCGAAATCAGCCGTTCCGGTTATGAGGCTATACCCGGCCAAGGTGGTTACAACGACGCCCAACACTATTTGAAGTATTTTCACTGACAGCTCCCCCACTATGTAACATCATATGTACGTGGTAACTCTTCCGACTAGTATTCCGCTTGTATTTTAAGATACGATTTTCCTTCTTTATAATAGTTATTGAATTTTTATACTTATTTTTTGTTTATTATTATGTTCTGAGTAGCTACTTAGTATTATATAAAATGTTTTATCTTATACTGATCGACCGGGAACACGTAGTACCTGTCGACTGTTTTTTAACCACTATCAGATATTTATTTATTTTTTATGATGGAAGGACCTAAAAACAACGCAATATAAAAAGTAACCATAAGATACAAAAGGATGTAATCAGCTTTTACAGTGTTCATTCCTAATAAATAACTATTAATGGTCAGAATTACCGTTAATATTATAGTCGACACCAAAAAGACCAGTAATGAAACCTTATAAATTTTTCCGTTTACTTCTCCCCACTCCTCCGTTTTGTCGGACTTCTTTCCGCTTCTTCTTAATGATTCTAAAATAACAAAAGCCGACACACCGAAAACGAAACCCGGTACGCCTACTCTTCCGGAAATTAAACCTGTAACACCTGTGAATAGGATTATGCTTACCAGTATCCCATAAAAATACTTAACGATAATCCGGCCCTCCCTTTCAAAATATTAAAATTCCTAACAATACTAACAGTGTCTGTCCTTTTGCCGGCCTTGAATTTACGGTTCACCCCTTCTTTTTGTCAGCTCTCCTCTTATTAATCCTGGGTATAATAAAATACCAGGAAACAAATCCCCCTATGGCCAAGCCTATAAAGTTATTCCACCTTATCTCTCCTTCAGCAAAGTAACTAAAGGACATAGAAACAACTGCGAAAACCACAGCTGAGAGAAGACCGTTTTTGAGTCTTTCACTCATCGAAAGCCTCCCTTTCACAGAATAGACTATAAAACAATCCACTTCTTCAAGATATAGACTGTCTTTTACCGATCACTGGACTGAAAAAACGACAGACACGATTTAACGTTATGGCAAACTCAGTTTTGTTGTTCGTCCACCATCGACTTGGTAGACCTGCCCGGTAATAAAACCGGCCTCTTCCGCTGCCAAAAAAGCCACAAGAGACGCCACCTCTTCAGGCGTACCTGTGCGAGCCACAGGGTGGATGTCTCCTATATCCCGCTGGAATGCTGCAGGATCTAGTGTGCTTTTGATGAAATCAAGATTCAATTCGGTATCAATCCAGCCGGGTGCTACTGCATTACAACGGATCCCTTCATGTCCGTGATCTACAGCTACCGCACGAGTCAATCCATGTATGGCAGCCTTCGTGGAACTATATGCTGCGTGTCCAGGGTTCGCTGCCAGCCCTTCCACCGCCCCGATATTGACAATGTTGCCTTTCGTCCTGCGCAAATATGGCAAAGCGGCACGAATCATCAAAAATGGACCTGTCAGATTCACATTGAGATTCCTCTCCCAATCTTCAAGGCTCATTTCTTCAATGGAACTCTCCTTCATCATTCCCGCATTGTTGACCAGTATATCCAGTCGACCAGTACGGGCGATGGCTTCTTTTATAATTCTCCCCGGTGCTTCCGGATCGGAGAAGTCCGCGGTAATAGAGTCGAATGCTTCGTCCTCACTCCGTTGCGCAGTTATGACCGTTGCACCTTCCTCACTCAGGCGTCTGGCTATGGCGCGGCCGATTCCTTTTCGTCCACCTGTCACCAGTGCTACTTTGTTTTCAAAACGTCTCATAATGAAAACCTCCTTATCATACAATCCAGTGGGTTACTCTTCGAAACAGTCACTTCTGATTATACAAGCAGGTACAGCAATGTTAAACGAAACCTAAAAAAGACTGGTAGTATTCCATCAACCAACTAATTAATGAACGTTCGTAAATAATTTAGCACGCTTTCTTTGATTCAGGTTAAGATAATTTGTAAGTTAAGTGATGAAAGTTTGCGAACGTTTGTGTTATGATATGAATGAATAATACTTAAGAAAAGCGGGGCTGTACGATGGAACACAGAAAATACGGATACATATATACCGACAATAATGAACGAAATAATAATGAACAGATTACCGGTCTAAAGAAAAAAAACATTCAGGAGCGGGACATTTTTACAGATGTGAATACTGATGAAAGCGTGCGAAAAGATAATTATGAGCTTCTTAAACGGATTCTTTACCCGGGAGATGTTCTCTACCTTTATTCCCTTGATCATCTGGGGCGTAGTAAAGAAGAGATTATGCAGGAATGGCACACTGTTACGAAAGAGCTTGAAGTAGATGTTGTCGTACTGGACATGCCTCTTCTGGATACGACAAAGTATAAAGACAGCATGGGGACATTTATTGCCGATCTCGTTTCACAAATGCTTTCCTGGATGGCCAAAAATGATTACGATGAGAGCGAGTTGCAGAAGGAAGAAGAAAGCGAAGTGAACAATTCCTACAAACGTTTGGGTCGCCCGAAAGCTGAGATTACAGATGCTTTCCTGGAAGCGTACAATGAATGGAAGTCAGGAAATATTACAGCGACGCAGGCGATGAAACAGGCGGAAGTGAAAAAAACGACCTTTTACAAACTCGTCCGGCAAGTAGAAGATGATATGTAAAGGAGTCCTGCTGTAATGAAAGAAAAATTCCCCTATATTGTTTATTGGTTCCTCTTTCTCTTGGGGCTTCACTCTTATTGGCAATTTTTCTTTGTGGATTACGGAGTGATTTATACAGTTTTTTTTACATTTATATGTGGTCTGTTCGGAGGGATGGTAGCACTGTTATTACGGAACTATAAATTAGTTACGTTAAGTTTCATGCTTTTAATCAGTCCCTATATCATCATTCTCAGTATGCACTACGTATAATTAGAAGAAGGAAGCTGAAAAAATCAGCTTCCTTCTCTATATAAGATAATTACTCTCTTCTGGTTGTTTAACCGGTATTAAATTTTATTTCGGAGTTACTACTAAGTTTAAAGTAGAACTAGATTAAAATTTAATGCCTATTTTACCCAAGTTTTTGGACTCCTTAATGTACGTAAAGGCTTCCTGGCAGTTCTCTGCTGAAAACATCTTGTCTACAACAGGGTGGATGTCGTGCTTCTCTATGAACTGAAGCATGTCCACCCATTCCTCCATACTCCCCATCGTTGAACCGAGAAGATTATACTGGCCATAAAAGAAACTTCTGATATCCAGTTCGAAAGTGTCCTTCGTTGTAGCACCGAACGTTACGATAGTTCCCCCTCTTCTTACGGCATCGATGGACTTCTGGAATGTTTCGCCGCCGATACTCTCGACTACTACATCAATCGTCTCGTCATGAAGAACTTCATTCCAATCATCATAGGTGAAAACGGCCCGGTCCGCTCCTATATCAAGAGCTTCTTTCATCTTATCTTCCGAACGTGAGGTAACGATGACACGTGCGCCGACTGCTTTTGCGAATTTCAGTGCATATGTCAGTACACCGCTCCCGATACCAGGCAGAAGAATCGTATCTTCCTCAGATATATTTCCACGGGTGAACATTACCCGGTAAGCTGTCAATGCTGCAAGAGAAAGCACTCCCGATTCATCCAGCGTAAGGTGATCAGGTTTTTTACGCACGTTCTCCGCTGGCATGACGATATACTCGGCGAATGTCCCGTCTTTCGGGAACCCTACGATTTCATATCCTTCCGGCGGAGCATCACTTTTCTCTTTCCAGCCGAGACCTGGATAGATAATGACTTCCTCCCCGTTTTGAAAATCTTTGACGTCCGCTCCCGTCTCTTCAATCGTAGCAGAAGCATCGGATCCCGGAATGAAAGGTCCTGATTCCGGGTCATGTTTGTTCTCGACGACCGCCACATCTCTCCGGTTCAGTCCACCCACGTTCACTTTCAGAAGCACTTCTTCGGCACCGGGCGTCCTTACGTCCATCTCCCTGTATGTAAGTCCGGAGATTCCCTGCTTGTGTTCATGTACAATCGCTTTCATATTACTGTCCCCTTTCTTTTAAGACTACCTTCAGCTTACCAATAATCTGTGGAAAATAAAATAAGAGTCCATCTTTTTAAGGATGGACTCTCGTTTTAAAATATATTAGTCAAGTACTTTGACAGTTACGGATTGACGTCCGAAGTCAAGGGCGTCACCCTGGCTAGGCATGAAGAGATCGATGCGGTTGCCGTTAATAGCTCCACCGGTATCACCAGCGATAGCTGTTCCGTATCCTTCGACCCATACTTTGGAACCGAGCGGGATGACGTCAGGATCGACTGCGATGACTTTCTGACCAGGGTTGGCTCTCAAATCCTGACCTGTAGCTGTAACACCGCTGCATCCTGCACAATAAGCTGTATATGCTGTAGCTTCAGCTGTGAACTGCTTCTGTACATCTCCCTGGGAGCTGCTTTCAGAAGAGCTGGCACTGCTGCTTTCAGATGCTGTGCTGCTACTTTGTTTCTGCTCGGATGCAGAGCTGCTGCTTGCACTGGAAGCCGCTTTCTCTTCCTGTTTGGAGTCAGAAGCTGATTTAACTGCCGCTTTACTTCCTACCGCCAATTCATCTCCAGGGTGGATCAGGTTACTGGATAGATTGTTCCAGCTTTTCACCTGAGACACGCTGATGCCATGGCTGCTGGAGATTTTGTGAAGTGTATCTCCGGATTTTACGGTATAGACGTTGGAATTTGTTGTTGTTTTTTCTGCCGCTTTACCGTCCACGCTCAACGACTGTCCAGGGTAAATGATGTTGGAGTTAAGGCCGTTGACGGATTTCAGCTGGCTTACCGACACATTATATTGTTTGGAGATGCCCCAAAGTGTATCTCCACTGTTTACGTTGTGATCCTCAGCACTTACTGTAGTAGCGAATGCTCCTGTAAGGGCTGCTGTAGTTGCTAGTGTAACGATTTGTTTTTTCATTTGTTAATTCCTCCTTGATGGTTATCTCTCATCTGCACAATATCCATAATAACAGGTGTACAGAATAATTTAAGAACAAGGAGCTAACAGTTTGTTTGCAATATTAACATTCACATTGCACAGACATTACAAAGCTTAGATTTGTTGAGCTTCCGCCTGAGCTTTAGGGTCATCGAGATACTCATCATATCTCATTTCTTTATCCACTATTCCATTAGGAGTGATTTCGATGATACGATTCGCCACCGTCTGTATGAACTCGTGGTCGTGCGAGGCGAAAATGACCGAACCTTTGAAATTGGCCACTCCTTTGTTCAGGGACGTGATCGACTCCAGATCCAGGTGGTTGGTCGGCTGGTCCAGAATCAAAACGTTAGCTCCGGAGAGCATCATTTTCGAAAGCATGCAGCGGACTCTTTCGCCCCCGGACAGAACATTCGGGCTCTTCAGTGCTTCTTCCCCGGAGAAAAGCATACGGCCGAGAAAACTGCGCAGGAATGTCTCCGTCTCGTCTTCCGGTGAATACTGTCTCAACCATTCGACTAGCGTTTTCTCGTTCCCTTCAAAGTATTCCGTGTTATCTTTCGGGAAGTAGCTCTGGGATGTCGTGACCCCCCATTTATACGTACCTTCATCCGGTTCCATCTCCCCGGCGAGTATTTCGAGAAGGGCCGTTTTGGACGTCTCGGAAGAACCGACAAGAGCGACTTTGTCGTCTTTATTGAGTGTGAAGCTTACATTGTCCAGCACTTTTTCTCCATCTATCGTCTTGGAAAGATTCTGCACCGTCAACAAATCGTTACCGATTTCCCTTTCCGCCTGAAAAGCTATATAAGGATATTTCCTGGAAGACGGCTGGATGTCATCCAGCGTAATTTTATCAAGCATTTTCTTCCGGGACGTAGCCTGTTTCGATTTGGAAGCGTTGGCGCTGAAACGGGCTACGAATTCCTTCAGCTGTTTGACTTTCTCTTCTTTTTTCTTGTTCTGTTCTTCTGCCATCTTTCTGGCAAGCTGGCTGGATTCGTACCAGAAATCGTAGTTCCCTACATATACCTGGATTTTCTGGAAGTCCAGATCCGCAATGTGGGTACATACGTTATTAAGGAAGTGACGGTCGTGGGAAACGACTACCACTGTATTCTCGAATTCGATGAGGAACTCTTCCAGCCAGCGGATGGCGTGGATGTCAAGGTGGTTGGTCGGCTCATCGAGAAGCAGTACATCAGGATTACCGAACAGTGCCTGGGCGAGAAGCACCTTAACTTTATCGTTTGCCGGAAGTTCCCTCATTTTTTTATCGTGCTGAGCATCATCTACACCGAGACCCGTAAGAAGTCGTGCAGCTTCGGATTCCGCTTCCCATCCGTTCATCTCGGCGAATTCACCTTCGAGTTCCGCAGCACGCATACCGTCCGCTTCCGTGAAGTCACCTTTCGCATAGATCGCATTTTTCTCTTCCATTACTTCATACAGTCGTTCGTATCCCATAATGACTGTTTCAAGAACATTGTATTCATCATAAGCGAAGTGATCCTGTTTCAAAACGGCGAGACGCTGCCCTTTGCCGAGAGCGACCTCTCCACTTTGTGCATCCAGTTCGCCGCTTAATATTTTAAGAAATGTCGATTTACCGGAACCATTGGCCCCGATCAATCCGTAACAGTGCCCTTCCGTAAACTTGATATTCACATCTTCAAACAGTTTTCTATCCCCGAAACGCAGACTTACGTTTTGTACTTGTAGCATAGTAACTAATCCTCCATTCAAAAATTCTCATTTATTATATCAGGAAATCACAAAATAAAAAACGCGGGCATCCGCGTTTCTACTGATTATAGTATAAGCTTTTATTCTCAACGACCTGAATCGTTCTTGTAGCGCGTTTCATTTCGCTGTCACAGACGGGGCATGTATGAACTTGTTTATCTTTGAAGTTGTCCCTCATCCAGCAGTTACAACCTTCCGCGGTACATTCCCAAACGGATGTTTCTTCCTCTGGTGCTTTCTCCTGATTCTGTCTTCCGAATGCCATACTATCTCACCTCTTATTCTAGAGAATAAACAATTGTTTTAATTTTACTACTTTTTTCCGGTTAAGTCAAAATTATATGGCACAAATGTGTAAATCGCGCCGGAGGTTTTACACCGCCATACCTGTGTGCTACACTCCAATTAACGTTTTTACGAAAAGGAGCTTTTCAATGAAAAAAGTATTATTACTCGTTCTGGTTGCAGCAGTCACTCTTCTGGCAGCATGTTCTTCCGGAGATGACGGAAAAAGCAGCAGCGGGGATTCCAAAGAAAATAAAGACAATTCAGGCAAAGCGGCAGCAGTCGTAAACGGGGAAGAAATTACCCAGAAGGAATTCGAATCCAATGTGGAAAGCGTCAAGCAGCAGTATAAACAATTCGGCATGGACGCTTCCAAGCAGGAAGATCAGATCAATAAAACCGCCATCAATCAGCTGATCGGCACAGAGCTTGTGATGCAGAAGGCGGAAGAAATGGATATTAAAGTATCGGATAAAGAAATAAACAAGCAGTTCGAGGAAATGAAGAAACAGTACAAAGAAAACGATCAGTGGGAAAAATTCCTTGAAAAAAATGATATGTCTCAGGAAGAAATTAAACAGGAAATGAAGAAAAGTCAAAAAGCACAGAAATACGTGGACAAAAACGTAGACGTTCCGGAAGTTACGGATAAAGAAGCGAAAGAACAGTATGAGAAAATGAAGGAACAGATGAAAGCACAGCAGGATGCACAGAAAGAAGAAGGCAACAAAGACGGTCAGAAAGCACAGCAGGATGCACAGAAAGAAGAAGGCAACAAAGACGGTCAGAAAGCACAGCAGCAGCAACTCGGCTCTTTCAAAGAGATGAAAGACCAGATCAAACAGCAGCTCGCTTCCCAGAAACAGAGCGAAGCCGTCAACAAACACATTGAATCCCTTCGTGAGAAAGCCGACGTTAAAGTTAATGTATAAAAGAAACCCCCGGAAATCCGGGGGTTTTTTTAGATGGAAGATGTCAGCTTTTCTTTAAGTTCCTGCAGCTCTTCCGTACTTACGGCATCTTCTCCGTTATTACGGAGTTTCCTGTAGTACTCTTTCACCTTCTCTTCATACCTGTCCATCAGATCGCTGACGGCATCAAGATAGGCTTCCTTGTAATACTCCGCGAAACTCTCCTCGACCGGAGTAAGTACTTTCCCGAAAATTCCGGGTAGCTGTTCTTTCACTTCTTCGCGTAACTCTTCTTTTCTGTTCCCTTCAAAGAGCTGTTTGGCACTCGAGTACCGTTGCAGCGAGATATCCAGATCTTCGGCCGTTTCCTCTATCTCGACGGTGAACGATGGGGTTTCCACCGACACTTCCTCCTTTTCTTCCTTGAAAGGTCTGGAGTCCGTCACGGCTTTTACCTGTTCCACCGTTTTCCGGCTTCTTTCCCGGAGAAGGTCGCCGACGAAACTTTCCATACGAAGACTGATGGCTCTGACTTCGTCGAAAAGCTCCTTCTCATATCTGTTCAAAAGACGATCCAGTGCTCTCACCAGCTGTGGTTTTATTTCTGATTTCTCTCCCTGTATATACCCGGGGTTGATTTCCTCTTTAAAGAAATCGGATAACTGCAGAATCTGCCGCTCCTCCAGGTAGTGGAACTGCTTGTCCACCTTCTGACCCACAGCAGGGGCTTCTTTCTTCCCTTTTTCTTCGAGAAGTATTTCGGATATCCGTCTCTCTTCCTCTTCCCATTTATCCAACTGTCTTTTCTGCTCTTCTTCATTTCCGGCAGCAAAATCAAGCAGCTGGGAAGTCACTTCCACGGTTTCTTCGAGATCGGAATGGACCGACTGAAAGACCATAGCCTGCAAATCTTCATGAATGAACGTACGGAAATCGCGTTCGAACGCGGGGAGGTTGCTCTCCTCTTTCTCTCCCTGCCTTGCTTTAAGGCTGGAAACGGCGTGCATCCTCGGGTTTCTTATTCCGTAGAAGGTGAGCTGGGATTCGATATAAGAGCGTACGGACTGAAGATCCTCTTCACTCTGGGCAAGATCACTGGCATTGATGATGAAAAACATTTTATCTACGGCGAATGAATCTTTTACCCGGCCGAGCTGACGCAAAAAGCCGGCGTCCGCTTTCGTGAAGGCGTGGTTATAATAAGTCAGAAAAAGGATAGCGTCCGCTTCTTTTATATAACCGAACGATACGTCCGTGTGGCGGTCGTTAACGGAGTCGGCTCCGGGAGTATCCACAAATGTTATCCCTTCCCTTGCATAAACGGAATCGACATAAAAGTCTATCGCTTTTACGAACACAGAGTGCGATTCATCTCTGACGTATGTTACGAATTCTTTCTGAGAGACTTCAAGGCGGCTTCCGATGTGTCCTTTAAGTTCCTCATAACCGTTCTGAAAAGCCTGCACCATCGTTCGTTTTCTCGTTTCCAGTTCATCGGTTTTCGTTCGTAAAATTTCTTCCGGACCGGAAACGTCAAGAAAATCGAACGATTCGATGAGTTCCTTTTCAGTAAGAAAGTGAACAGTCGCTGTTTCATTAGGGTGGTTATCCTCCGGAGGTACTACCCGGTTGATGGAAGCGGTCGTCGGGTTCGGGGACGTCGGTAAGTAGTCCCCACCCAGTAACGCATTTATGAACGAAGATTTTCCGGCACTGAATGCTCCAAATAAAGCTACCGTAAACTGCTGATGATCCACGCGGCTCAATTTATCTTTGATGGAGCGGGCGTAGGATTCGAGGAATTCGTACTCCCCAAGCACCGGCAGCACTTCTTCGGCTTTTCTTCTGATTTCGGTCTTTGAGCCGGACGGCCCGCTATCCGATGCCTCCGGCTGTTCTTCTTTTTGCAGTCGCTGGTCGTATTCCAGCTCCAGATCATTTTCAAAATCGGTTTCTTTTCTGGCCGCAAGTGCCGCCTCGGCCTGCTGTTCATCTTGTTCTATCTCTCCGTTATGCACCTGATACAGAAGTTTCCGTTTCCCCTCCCATTTTTCTTTTTGTCCATTCAGCTGTTCCTCGACCCTTTGTTTCTCATTCAGCTCTTCTTCCTCATCACCTGAAAGAGCGAGCTCATTTTCCTGCTGGGCGTCCAGCTGTTCTTTCATCTGTTTGTAGATATCTTCCGTCTCCTGCTGGTACAGTTTCAATATTTCTTTACTGAGGTCGTCCATATACCTCAGTACATATTCGCCGGTAACGTTAGCCCCGCTCGCAATCACATCTTCAAGCAGCTGCTCCGGTACCTGAACGTGAAACTGCTGTATCCGTTTCTCAAGATGTTCATCGGTCAGCGAATGGGTGTCGGCAAGTTCCCGCATACGATCACGCAGAGGCCACTCCAGGTTTTTTTCAAGAATCGCGGACAGGTTTTCATAAAAAACATCCAGCCGTCTCTTCCGCTCTTCACTGGTTTTATCTTTCGTGAATATAAGTCCCTTCTTGAAGTTCGGCTGCATCGATTCCAGATACTGCTGTGCATCATCTCTCAGGACAGCGGGGGTGATATAGGCATTCTTCAGAAAACCGCGTACTCTTTTCTTATACTGCTCTTCAAGTGAGTTCTTCTTTTCCATAAAATTGTGCTTGATCGTTTCTATCCGTTCCCCGGCTTCTTCGAGCGAGGACGTACTGTATGCTTCCAGTTCGGCTTCGTAAGCATCTATATCATATTTTTGCCGAAGAGCCTGTTCGCATTCCTTAAGTACTGACTGGATGTGGTTCTCCCCGTCCCTCTCCCTTATCCTTTCCTTTACGTCTTCACCCAGCAGCGCATTCCCTTCAAGACGGTTCAGGTGCTCCTGGTGCATCGACGTGTAAAAGATGTCCTGCGGGTGTAGTTCGTAACCATTCAGCCACACCCGGACCGAGGAGCTGAAATCATCGAAAGTCACTTCCTCTTCCTGGTGTTTATCCATCTGGTTAATGACAAGCGTGTAGGGAATCCCCTGATTCTCAAGCTCCGTCAAAAAGCTGCTGTTCACTTCCGACTGGACGTGGTTATAATCGACGACATAATACAGATGGTCGACGATGTGAAGAGATCCTTCCGTAATTGTACGATCCATATCGTCCGTGGAATCGACGCCCGGAGTATCGATGAACATGATGCTTTCAGGAAAGTCGACATCTGACTTATAAATGGAAAGGGAAGCGATCTGCCTGTTATCTTTACAGAGAGCCTGCAGACGCTCAAGATCGCGGGAAGCCTCTTTGGCAATCGGTCGTTTTTCCTGATTATAAGCAACCGCCATCTCTTCGCCTTTCTGAAGACGGACGATATTGGCACTGGTTGGAATCGGGCTCGAAGGAAGTACATCCGTCCCGGCGAGATAGTTGATCAGAGACGATTTTCCGGCGGAAAAATGGCCGGCGAATCCGATGATGAACGTCTGTTCAATCTCCTTTTCATATATATCAAGAACTTTTTCAGCCTGTTCGGTAAGCCCCTCTTCCAAAAGGAACGTATACAGTTGTTTAATCGTATGTGCAGATGTTTGAACGGTAGTC
The DNA here is from genome assembly GCF_900156705.1 of Salimicrobium salexigens. Taxonomy (NCBI): domain Bacteria; kingdom Bacillati; phylum Bacillota; class Bacilli; order Caryophanales; family Bacillaceae; genus Salimicrobium; species Salimicrobium salexigens. The sequence continues at coordinate 232,718 of NZ_FTOK01000003.1, forward strand.
ATAGTCGATCTCCTTTATTCTTGTTTAAATAAGTCCTGAAAGGCCGGCAGCTGATACGCGCCTGTCGCCTTGCGAACGGCAGTAAGTACTGCCTGTTCCACGACGTGTACGGCAAGCGCAGACAGCTGCAGGAGTGAAACATCCACTTCACCGCCGGCCATGACGAACAGAGCATCGCCGTCCATCACCGTATGTACCGGACGTATGCATCTTGCCAGGCCGTCATGAGCGGCGGAGGCGATGTGGTTAGCTTCAGACTTCGTGATATTCGCGTTCGTAGTAATACAGCCGATTGTCGTATTCATCCCTCCCGCTCCGTCCGGAGGATCCATTTCCCGGATAGATTTTGCAGTATCTAAGAAGGAACCGTTTTCCCGGGCTCCGGCAATGATTCGTCCGGTTTCAGGGTCTATTATATCACCGAACGCGTTCACTGCAATACAGGCGCCTACCTTCAAACCATTGACCTCTACGGCGCAGGACCCGAATCCGCCTTTCATAGCGGAATCGTAGCCTTTCATTTTCCCGACAGCCGCTCCGGTCCCTGCCCCTGCATTGCCTGAAGCGAAGTTTCCCCGATGAAATGCCTGATGTGCTGCCTCATAACCGTAGGAAGAATCAGGCCAGGCATCCCCCGAAAAAGGAAGAAAGTCGAATAAAATAGCCCCCGGCACGATAGGGATTGTATTGCCCAGCAGTTCGAAACCTATTTTTCTTTCCGACAAGTAGTTCATCACTCCCCCTGCAGCTTCAAGACCGAAAGCACTGCCACCACTGAGCGTGACGGCGTGGATATTCTGTACGGTATTCTCCGATTTCAGAAGATCGGTTTCTCTCGTCCCGGGAGCCCTGCCCTGGACGGACACACCGCCCACAGCGCCTGTTTCATGGATAATGACGGTAGTTCCTGTGCCGTTCTCTTCGTCTGTGCAGTGACCGTAAAGGAAAGGAGTGACTTCGCGTATATCTATACTTTTCATAGTGATTCCTCCCACGTTTAAATTTGATAGGAAAAAGGTACATAATGATGATGAAGGAAAGGAGTGAGCGTATGCTTAAACAGATTACAGTACATGGCAGAGTCCAGGGAGTAGGTTTCCGTATGTCTGCCAAACAGGTGGCAGACCGGTATGGCATCACAGGGCAGGTACAGAATAAAGCGGACGGAACGGTGGAAATAATCGCCCAGGGGAGTGAGGAAGACATGCAGAAATTCATAGAGGAAATCGAGAACGGTCCTGCTCCGGCTGCGCACGTCACAAAAACGGACGTTACCGACCTGGATGGTCCGGGTAATTTTCAGGATTTTGAAGTTGTAGGATGATACGTCCTTTCAGTAAAAAAAGCTGCCTCTGAACAGGCAGCTTTTCCTATGTGTCCTCTATTCCTGGAAGAATTTACGGTTCATTTCAATGTACGGCGTCTCTTCTTCCGGTACTTCGTCTTCGATATATATCGCTTCTACCGGGCAGACCGCTTCACAGGCCCCGCAGTCGATGCAGATAGCCGGATCGATATAAAACATATCTTTTCCTTCTTCTATGCAATCAACAGGGCATACTTCTACGCATTCACCTGATTTTTCGTCTTTACACGGAGACGTTATAACAAATGCCATTTCTATTCCTCCTTTTTATAAGATAAACTCTTCCCTCTATCTTAATTAGAAAGAAGCACTACCTTCCATCATACCTACTATAATGAAACCTGGCAATTACTTATGCCAAATTCTCCTGAATTTCCATTTATCGCCGTCCTTCTCAAGAAGAATGGCATCCGGATATGAGAAACTGAGCCAGTCTTCAAATGATACTTCCATCCCGAAATGTTCAAGAATATATACTAATATCTCCCCGTGGGTGACGAGCAGTGGATACGTAAAGGAGTCGATGTCCTCCAGAAATTCCCGGACGCGCTCTTTAGCATCACGGGCAGACTCTCCGCCGGAGACTTTCATTTCCCTGTCGTGGAAACTGTCTTCGATATACTCTTCCCAGTCTTCAAGGGGAACGTCACTCAACACCCTTTCCTCCAGTCGCTCATCGCTCCGGATAGAAAGTCCGTGTCCTTCAGCAAAAGGTTTGATAGTCTCAATCGCACGTAAAAAAGGACTGGAAAAAACAGCTTCACAGCAGCTCCAGTTATTAAGCTCCTCAGCAAGAGCAGCAGTCTCCTTCAATCCGCGGCGACTTAACGGGGAATCACGGTGCTGCCCTTCAGCTTCCGCATGTCGTACGAGCATTACACGATCCATCTGCAAAACCTCACTTTGCTCGGGATACTTCGGTTATTCCCTGTATCCTTCATCTTTACACGTGAATTCGCTTATTTTTCAAAATCTTCTGAAGTATTCACTGAAGGTGCCGGGCAAATTCATACATTCACTTTTGGATCCCCCGGGAGAATAGCTGCTCCGGGATGAAATCACAATTAAAAAATTGTGTGGTTACAGTTTAAACGCATCAGCTTTATTTTTCAAAATTGAATTTAAGTAATTTTTGAAAGAAAAGCCCGGAAAACGCACTGGAGTCTGTAAAACGGACAAATAGAGCGCTTATAAAATTATTTCACTCTTAAAACCTGTATATTTTGTACTAGCGACCCTCATATAGGCACCTAATTTATTCGTAGAAGAAAAAGAGGGTTGAAAGACAGATAAGATACAGCAATGGGGAAACAGGTAGGAATTATTCGAGCTATTTTATACAAAATCAGGAAAGCATGAGTCATTCAAAACAAAACGATACTTGAACGTAGCTATAGAGAAATTGTAAAACACAAAATTTTTTTGCTTATACGAAACATTGCAAGCGGTTATGAAAGATATTTAGAAGCACTTTAGAAAACCGAATTATTTAAACCAATAACTTAAATTAACGGCGAGCAGACAGAGTACTCTTGACCGATATCAATTATACGGACTATGTGCAGGATAAGCTTATTTTCCTTACATCAAAGTTAGTACTACCAAGGGAATTTTCGCTCATTATCTACCCAAGCCTTTTAGGGATGGAGATTGTTTATCGAACTCTAAATAAACTTGAAGATACCGTTGAATGTTTTTATCAGGAAGACATGCTTCATTCCGACCAAAGGTTTTTACTACTTTCCCTTTCTGTTGAAAGAGAAAGTAGCTGACCTACGTCATTGCTTATCCCGAAAAGGAAACTCTCGGGATAACACTTCTATAGAGCCACTCTTTGAATACCTGGAAAATGTTGCAAACCATAAGTTCTGAGAAAGACCTAAGAAAAAATTAATCTTTATGTAGATAAATAAAATAACAAGAGATGTCAGTAGTTATTATATAAGATGACCCCGGTTCAATACCGAGGTCGTCACCTAGCTGTGTAGGGCTCTTTTAATAAAAGCTAGGTTAAATAACTCTGTTGATATTTGAATAAAACGAACTCCTGTTCTATAATGAATATAATATAGGACGAGAGCGAGTTGTTAAGAATGGCATTGAAGGGTTAGAACCGGTACTGTAGCTGCGTATGTCGGAGGTAACGTAGACTTCTAATAAAGGGGGGGCACAGTCTAATGTTAGTAGTATCGCTTTTAGCGTTTATTATTATTTTAATCGCCGCAGTAAGTGTCTTAACTTTAAAGAATAAGAATTACAAAAAGAAAAAATCGAATGAAGTAATTAGCTTTATATTTGTAAGCATTTCTTCAAACTCATTGGGATTAGTCTTCTTCAATAGCACGTGGGCTCTGGTTTTCTATGGTATTGGTTTTCTAACGTTGTTGGTTGCACTAGTAGTAGCCTTTAAAATGAAAACTTATACTCGGTCCATAAAATCCTCAACTCAATAGAAAGTGAGAATTATAAGTTAATTTGGGATATGTCTTTAAGGCATATCCTTTTTTTATATCAAATCGGAGTAGCTTATTTTTTATGAGATTTTGTTTATTTCATACCGGGAATGTCTACGATCCCCCCCTATTGTTTATTGACCAACTTACTTTGCACCTGGTGACAGCTTCGCTGGTACTACCCCTACTTCGCGCTCTATTTCAAGATAATCGTAATATTCTTTCGAGACGGCGATTTGACGTTTGTTAGATATAGCTATACGGCGCGACTTTTTCCTAGGTCCTTGAGCCATATCCCCATTCCTCCTTACCGTTGCTTTTATACAATTATTAAGGCTCTCCCTCTTTCACATACACACTTTCTCCGGGAAACGAGGAAATAATTTCTTTGTTTCTTGGATTTTCTATCTTAATTATACTACGCATAGTTGATTATGCGAAAATTCACTCCAGCTTGATACGATGTATATAGAAGGTGGCCATCCTACATACCAAGGCAAATACATAGAAAAGTCGGTTCCTTTGTAACGTTCAGGAACCGACTTTCTACGTTCGTTTATCAAACAGGGGAGGCTCCCCCTTTCTCTCACTTGTAATTAAGGGACATCATCATTCCCCCATGCCCCTCTGTCCCATTGTTCGCAATATGATGAGGAGTGTGACAATGCAGAGGCCAGTTCCCTGGGTTATTGGTTTTGACTAGTACATCAAATGTTTCCCCAGGAGACAAGGTGATACTATTTCTTTGCATTTTCATAGCTTCCGGAAGGGGGTTTCCATCCTGATTTTCGATTTCAAATTGGTGACCATGAAGATGCATCGGATGAGGACTATGGCCAATACTTTCAAGACGAATCCTTACCGTATCCCCCTTTGTTGTTTCAAGAGAAGGAATATCAGGGAAGCATCTTCCGTTTATCGTAAAATAATTGAAACCATGAGAGTGAGGATCCACTTGAAAGCTTCCTTTTTCCACACTGCCATGCTCTACATCTTTCAACGCAAATTCTTGCAACAATAAAAAATAGTCATGATCGATTGGATCATTCTCTTCTTTGATGACCAATCCACCTGCAAGCCCCATCATTTGCTGTTTCATTGAATTATAGTGAGTATGGTAGAGGTGAGTCCCAGGAGCGTTAATAATGGTGAACTGATAATCATAATAGTCCCCCGGCTCTATAGGAGGGGAAGGTTGCACACTGATTCCGCCATCCACTTTTTCAGGTATATCCAACCCATGCCAGTGCACGCTCGTTGATTCTGGTAGATTGTTATATACACGGATGTTCACTTCATCTCCCGGATTTACCACGAGGGTAGGTCCCGGTATGGAGCCATTGTATCCCCACCCTTCTATGAACACTCCTTCTAATATTTCTTGCTGTACGGGCTCTGCAATTAATTCAAAATGTTTCCTCCCATTTTTCTTCACGCCAAAAAGTTGATTTTCCTCTCCTGTTGTCATTTTGACTCTCCTCCCTTTCGAAGTATGTTTTGTAGTTCGTACAAGGCACCCTCAACCTCTCTACAATGAGCAAAGTTCATTGCATTCAATGGGAAGACTCTGCTTCTTTATTTCTCTTCAAAAACCAATGTTCCCCACCGAAAGTAGCTAAGATAAATAGAAGAGACACAATAACAATTAATAGATCAGACTGAATTTTCACGTAAACAAAGGCTCCAAGTACGATGGCATCCAGCAACAATGCCGTAACCACAATTGCTGAGTTTGCTCCGGTTTCTTTTTTGAGGTGTTTCCACACTCCCCAATGAACGATCATATCCATGACCAGGTATAATATCGCACCTACCGATGCAATTCTGCTTAAATCAAACAACACGGCAAGAGCCATGGCCAGAACGACGGTATACACGAGCGTGTGCTTCTGAATACGTCCGGGCATTCCGAAATGACGATGCGGGATAAGACTCATATCTGTCAGCATCGCAAGCATTCGTGATACAGCAAAGACGCTAGCAATGATCCCTGAAATAGTCGCAATGATCGCCAGTGCAACGGTGAACCATACCCCGTATTCTCCAAACGCAGGTCTCGCGGCTTCTGCAAGCGAATAGTCCTTTGCTTCGATAATACGATCGATAGGAAGATTGGATGAAACGGCCCAGGCGATCATCAGGTAGACGAACAAACTTATCGAAATGGAGGCGACAATCGCCCGTCCCACATTTTTCTTCGGATTCTTGATTTCCGATCCACTGTTCGTGATAGTCGTAAATCCTTTGAATGACAAAATCGTAAGGGCGACAGCAGCAATAATCGAAGCAATCCCTGTATCCGCTGCGTTAGTTCCTGTAGTACCGGCAGGATCAAGTGTAAACCCAGCCACCCATAACCCACCGGCGGAAAACACAAGAAGGCCAAGAATTTTCAACAAAGAGACAATAGATGTAAAGGTCTGAATGAACTCATTCCCAGATATATTTACTATAAAAGCGAATAGTAAAAGTCCCACCGCAAGTAAAGCTACTAACCATCCCGATGACTCACTTCCAAAAATCTGTAACGTATAGGTTCCGAACGTACGAGCCACGAGGCTTTGGTTGATGACCATCGAAATCGCCATCAGCATGGCAGCTGAAGCAGTGATGGTCCCTTTTCCATATGCTTTCACGAGGAACATTCCAACGCCTCCGGCAGATGGGTATTGCTGACTCATCTTCACGTAGGAATAAGCACTAAACCCGGTGACCACTCCTCCTATGATGAAAATAAGTGGAAACCATACCCCCGCCAGTTGTGCGACTTGACCAAGCAGGGCAAATATCCCGGCGCTGATCATAACGCCGGTACCAAGACCGACAGCACCAGTCAGTGTCAAGCTGTTCTTTCTATATTCACTCATCGCTCTTACCTCCTTTTTGTCTGTAAAACAGTATCCCCGGAAATATGCAGAAAGTATGCATGATTGCTACCTATCAAACTTTTTTCTCACAAAAAAACCTCTATGTTCTATTACTTCATCCACTTATACCCCACGCCCCACACTGTTTTCAAATGATCATCCACTGGAAATCCGGAGCGTCGGATCTTCTCCCGGATATTACGCACATGGGAATCAACGGTACGCCCCCCTGTATCGGATTCGAACCCCCACACAAGGTCCAAAAGGTCATGGCGATCATACACATGGTTTGGTCGCTTCAAGAGAAGCCCAATCAATCGGAACTCCTTAGGGGTAAGTGCGATAGCATAGTCCTGATAGGATAACTCATACGTACTCTCATCCCATCGTAATCCATTGACCTCCATGGCAGAAGGAGCATTGCGGCGGAGGAGCGTTTCAACCCGCGCAAGAAGAATATCTTCGTCGAATGGTTTCGTCACATAATCATCCGCTCCTGTCTTCAAGCCTTTGATCACGTCTTTTTTCTGGTCTTTCGCCGTCAGCATAAGGACAGGAACATCGCTGAACGTGCGAAGGCGTTGACACGTTTCAAAACCATCCATCTCCTTCATCATAATATCAAGGATGACAAGGTCAAAAGGGGTGGTCTTCACTACTTCCAGGGCCTTTGCTCCACTCCGGACTTTCGTTGTTTGGTATCCATAGGGCAGCAAATACAATTCGATCAAATCGAGCATTCGTTGCTCATCATCCACGATGAGAATGTGTGTCATTAGCATCTTCCTCCGGCAGTGTTATAAGAATCGTCAATCCATTTTCATTAAATGCTTTCACTGTACCTCCGTGCATCTCGACAATTTCTTTCACGATGGCCAGACCTAGGCCTGAACCTCCCTGTTCCCGGGACCTCGCTTTATCTACCCGATATAAGCGTTCAAATAAATGAGGAAGAGACTCTTCTGGTACTCCCGGTCCCTGATCAGAAATACACACCCTCACTCCTTGCTCCGTTCTCTCTCCTTCGACTTGAATAACCGGAAGTTCCCCTCCATAAAGCAGCGCGTTTTGAATAATGTTAACCAGGACTTGCTTCATACGGGTTCGATCAGCAGTCACGTATAAATCATCCGGCACATGAATGGTCAGTTGTGCCTGCTTTTCCTCGATGAACGGTTCGACCTGGGTCGCCACTTCCTCGAGCAAAGAAGAGAGATGGGTTACAGATGGCTCGATGACAAAAGCATTCTCTTCCATTTTGGCCAATTGGAAAAGCTGCCTTACCATCGAGGTTAACTGATCCGCTTCTTCCCGGATAATAGTGAGGTATTTTTCCCGTTCCGCCTCGGATATCCCCCGTCTGGAGGCTACATCCGCATACCCCTTCACATAAGTGAGAGGAGTTCTGAGTTCATGAGCCACGGAAGACAAAAAATCATTGCGTTCCTTCTTCAACCGCTCCAGATCTTCCGATAAACGATTAATAGAAAAAGCCAGAGTACCAAGTTCATCGTTATATCGATCATCAAGTTCCATATCCGCCGTTCCCTCGCTCAATTTCTCCGTGACCCGCTGCATACGTATGAGGGGTCTGGTGATGATTTGAGAGAGTGCAAACACAAGCACAAGCGTAATAAATGTGATCATTCCCATGACTATGAGGAATTGTTTCGACAATTGAGACAAAATATCCCGGATGGTCTCGGAAGGCGAAAACATATATACACTCCCTCTATATTCTCCATCAATCATAATAGGAGAAAGCGTGGCTACATAAGGATTCTCTCTCCAATTGTCTTCGATAATTCTACTCCCGCTCTCCGGAGCAGCAGTAGTGCGTCTCACCACTTCCTCCTGAAAAGGCTTCCCTTCCGACGAACGATGGATGATATCTCCCTCTGTGTTCGCAATAATCACATCGGTAGAAGCCTCCGCTTCCATGAGAGTGACGTGTCGAAGCGTTGAAGCGTCAAAATTATTTTCCAGAACGTCCTTGTGCCCCGCTCCCCTTGCAAGAAGGCCATCCATCACTTCTGTGATTCGCTGAGTGGAAATCGACGTATAAAGAATAAAAAACAAAGATAGTTCAATCAAAAGCATCAGAATGAAAAACAGAAGTCCGAGTTTCACCGAAAGTTTCCGTCTCATAGCACCCCTCCGAATTTAAAAGCCGGTCCACCCGTTAAAGAAACGATACGTGAGAAAGGAAGTAAGATCCGACATCCAGCCGAAAAACAAGAATACTCCCATTAGAATCATCATATACCCTCCGAAGGTGACAATGCGATGATTATATTTCTTCAGCCATTCCATCTTCCCGATAAAGGAAGCCATCACAAAAAACGGAATAGAGAACCCAAGGACATAACTCACCATATAAAGAACCGCTTCATCCGGCGAGGAAACCCCGAGAGCAATGACAGCAGCCAGGATAGGTCCTGTACACGGGGTCCATCCTGCAGCGAATGCCATCCCTACCGCACTTGATCCTATGTATCCCGGCGGCCGGTTCTTCAATGTCACCTGTCGTTGACGAAAAAAGAGTTTCGGCTTGAAAAAACCGATAACCACGAGTCCCAAAAGCGCGATGAAAATAGCTCCGAGTTGACGTAATAGGTCATCATATCTCAGAAACCAACTTCCGATCCACGAAGTCGAAAAACCGATGGCGATGAAAATGATAGAAAACCCTATTAAAAAGAATAGCGTGTGAAGCATCGGTTGTTTTTGAAAAAAGGTTCGCTTCCCTTTCAGGTCGTCCACAGACATTCCAGTAATATAAGAAAGAAAAGCAGGATAAAGGGGGAGGCAGCATGGAGAAATGAACGACAGGAAGCCTGCACCGAATGCAAGCACGATATTCACATCAGCCATCTAATCGCCCTCCCCTTCTGGGACGATACGTTCCATGTATCCGTTTATCTCCTGTTCCGTCATGCCTGCAGTAATTCTGTCCACGACGTATCCGTTCTCATCAATGAGGAAAGTGACAGGAATAGGACCGATGCCATACGTGTTCAGGAGAGCTTCTCCTGTATCCATAGGTATAGGAAATGTCATGTTTTTCCGTTCCACAAACCCTCTGGTCGTCATTTCCGTCTCTCCAACGTTCACCGCAAGTACTTGCACACCTCTATCTTCGAAGATTTTAGACTGCCTTTCTATATAAGGCATCTCTTCTTCGCAAGGCTTGCAATAGGTCGCCCAGAAATTCAGAAATACCCCTTCTCCTTTATAGTCACTCAAACGAACCGTTTCTCCTTCGAGGGTCTCTAATTCAAAATCCGGAGCCTTATCTCCAGCTTCGACAACGACAGATTCTCCGGAAATACTCTGATAAACAACAAAACCTGCGAGTCCAGCGAATAAAAGAAGCACCGCTGTTCGCATCCACAGACGCCTTTTCTTAGTTTTTGACATGTTGCTTCCCCCTTACTTAGCACTAGGATGTACGTAAAATAAAGACAAAAGCTGCGCGGAATCGTTACCCTGGCTCTCCCTCCGTGAGTATGCTTTTCCACGTTTCTCCCTCATCTTCCGTCATGTAGCTGCTTCCGTTCATCGTAAAAATCGTAAGTTCTTCCTTCTCCGGATGTACAGCTGAATACAGGACCGCGTCCTGCCCGAAATCCGGAAGGGGGATATCGGTGATCGTCTCCGACTCCAGGTCATAGGTTTGGAACGATGCTTCGTTTTGAAGCAGTCCAAAATATAGTTGATTACCTGTAAAAGTAAGACCGGACGCCTGCCCCGTTTCAGAAATCCTCTCGAACGTCTCTCCGGCATCGGTGCTCAGGAACACACCGGATTCCGCGGCAGCAGCTACCATCTCCTCATCGCTCGGATGTACAGCTAATTGGAATAATTTTTCAGGAAGATTTTCAGCTGCCATCGCTTCAAAGGTTTCCCCTCCATCGAAACTCCGGTGGAACCCTGTATCGAGATTGTCATCCGGCTGGCTATTCAGGAGATAGATGGCTTCATTTTCATACCCGACACCCATAAGGTGAAAATCACTCTCTCCTGTAAATCTGAGGGATTCGAGTTCTTGCTTTTTCACTTTACCTTTCTGAAGACCAAGAGGATTCGGCAAATCTGAAGATGCCCCCGGGTGGCCGGACACATACATCCCTTCTTCTGTTGCGTTGAATCCCATGTAATCATTTTTATGGTGCGGACTCTCCATCCACTCATTATCCTTGTACACTTTCAAACCGTCATGGGACGCAAATGTCACCCCTTCCGCATCGGTATAACCGATGCCATGCACGTGTTCAATGGTGCCTTCCATTTCTTCAAGCTGGACGTTCCCTGTCCCTGAGCTTCCTTGATTTTCTTCTGTAGTCTCTTCCGTTTCGTCTCCACTACAAGCCGCCAAAATTAGTACCAAGCCACTGAACGCAAGAGCTGTTTTTTTATGTTTCACTGTCCATTCCCCCTCCATTGAGCTTCTTCCACTCTGCCAGAAAATTGTCGAGATTTTCTGCAGATATCCTCCCTAATTTCAGATCATTTTTAAAACCAATACGTGAGCGTATCCATGATGCCAATCAGCAAAAGAAGTGCTCCGGCTATTTTCTGGATACGGCCACCTATTTTTCTTCCATTCTTCATCAATGACTTCTTATCGATACCGAACCAGGTAAATAGAAACAGAAAAAACAAGAGAGGCATAGAAGTACCTATCGCAAAAATCGGCGGTAACGCTGCCCCATAAGAAGTTGTGAGCACCATGGGCATCAATGTCATGAAGAAGAGAACAAACATCGTCGGACAGAAGGCAAGTGTAATGCTAACGCCGAGAAGAAAACTTCCTGTTTTGCTGTTCCTTATAGACGGAAGGAGTTTGCTTCCGAGCGATAGCGTCCATTTCATAGAAAAGACTCCTATCATGAACAGTCCGATTCCGATAAGCATCGGGCCGATAGCTTTGCGGAGATAAGGAAACCAGGAAGATAGTTCCCCCTGGACCTCCTTTCCGAATAGCCATACGGCCAGGCCAAGAACAGAGAAGACAAGCACCTTTCCAAGCATGAAATAAGTGACATGCCCCCACGGAACTTTATCCTTGAACGTCTGATTTCCATAAATGGTCATCGCCCCTACGTTCCCCGTCATTTGACACGGAGCCACGGCTCCGACAAGTCCCAGAAAAAAAGCTCCTAGTAATGGAACCCCTTCCTGTTGGGCTGCCAGTTCCATGAAAGGTTGACTAAAAAATCTGCTTACTTCATTAAACAACTGATACATACCTCCCCCCCTATCTCTATTTGTTAGTGTACAAGGGAATTATGCAGATTTTGTGTATACGAGGTGGTGGGAGTCCGACTTTTGTAATTATGCGTCTCTTGGTTCTGGTCATCCTTTACAGTAACAGCTAATGTCTTTTCATTATGAGTGCCCATATACGCTGAGCTGGACAAAAAAAGAGAGAGGGATTCCCCTCTCTCTTACGAAGCCTTCAATAATTTAGCATTGACTGCAACAACTACAGTACTTAAACTCATCAGCACTGCACCCACTGCCGGACTGAGCAGAATACCGATAGGTGCCAGAACACCAGCTGCGAGTGGGATGGCGAAGATGTTGTAGCCAGCCGCCCACCAAAGGTTCTGTACCATTTTCTTATACGTGTTATCAGATAAAGACACGACGGAAACGATATCTTTCGGATCACTTTTCACGAGAACGATGTCAGCCGTTTCGACTGCAACATCTGTTCCGCTCCCGATAGCGATTCCGACATCCGCAGTAGCAAGGGCAGGCGCATCATTGATGCCATCCCCGGTCATCGCCACTTTCAGTCCTTCTCCCTGCACTTTCTTCACCTGATCCGCTTTGTGATCCGGCATAACTTCTGCATATACTTCATCGATACCGATCTGTTTGGCCACCCAGTCGGCGACTTTCTTATTGTCACCGGTAAGCATGACAGATCGGATTCCTTGTTCTTTCAGCTCCGCCACAGCTTCTTTGGCGGAGTCACGTACCATGTCAGCGAGGGCAATCATTCCGATGTATTCATCATTCACGAGTACGAATACCACCGTTTTCCCTTCCTCGGACATACGTCCGAAAGCTTCGGAATCATACGCGATGTCATTTTCTTTCATATAGCCAGGGCTCATGACCTGAACGTTCTTCTCATCCACATTGCCGCGCAGGCCACGTCCTGTGACTGATTCGAAATCTTCTACTTGACCAAGGGTTATCCCTCGTTCTTCCGCTTGTTCCAGCACCCCGCGTGCCAACGGGTGTTCGGACTTTTGTTCAAGACTCGCTGCCCAATAAAGAAGGTCCGTCTCCTCCACGTTTTCCGGGACAATATCCGTGACACCGAATTCTCCTTTGGTGAGGGTTCCTGTTTTATCGAAGATGACGGCATCCACATTCCGCGCATTCTCGAACTGGGTACGATTCCGGATAAGCAGCCCCTGCTTCGCAGATAAAGAAGTGGAGACAGCGACGACAAGCGGTGCTGCGAGCCCGAGTGCGTGCGGGCAGGTGATGACCATCACGGTAACCATCCGTTCCACCGCCATATCCACCGGATATCCGAGTGCAAGCCAAGTAATGAACGTAATGATACCAGCACTGAGAGCCAGGTAGAAAAGCCACTTCGCTGCCCGGTTCGCAAAATCCTGCGCCCGTGATTTGGAATTCTGCGCTTCCTCGACGAGCGTGATGACCTGAGATAAGTAGGAATCTTCCCCGAGTTTCTTCACCTCAATCGTCAAGCTTCCTTCTTTGTTGATGGAGCCACCGATCACTTCTTCTTCCGTTCCTTTTTCAACAGGTACCGATTCTCCGGTAAGCATCGATTCATCGATGGCGGATTTTCCTTCTACAATTGTTCCGTCCACCGGAATCTTTTCCCCGGGCTTCACAAGTACTTTATCTCCGGAGTCAAGATCGTTCACTTTCACTTCTTCCGTCGATCCGTCTTCTTTTACTTTATGAGCCTTATCCGGCATCAGTTTCACGAGCTCTTGAAGGGCATTGGAAGCTCCCATCACTGATCTCATCTCGATCCAGTGGCCGAGCAGCATGATGTCGATCAGCGTCGCCAGTTCCCAGAAGAAATTACGTCCTTCCCAGCCGAACACGACCAGGGAACTATAGACATAGGCTACAACGATGGCAAGACCTATCAGCATCATCATGCCTGGATTTTTGTTCTTCCCTTCGTCGATGGCTCCTGTAAGAAACGGCCATCCGCCGTAGAAGAATACGAATGTCGCCAGACCGAAGAGGACGTATTTATCGAAAGGAAACGTAATACTGAATCCTAACAGATCCTGGATCATCGGTGACAATAGAAGAATCGGAAGGGTGATGATCAGGGAAATATAAAATCGCTTTTTGAAATCATCTACCATCGCTCCGTGGTCATGTCCCCCATGATCGTGGCCATCATGCCCGTCATGGTCGTGATGTTCCTGTTCTTCATGCTCATGTTGGTGGTGTTCATGTGCCATAGCTCTACTCCTTTCTATGGATTATTGACATCATTCAGTTCGAACGGGGAATAAACCCCTTCATAGTCGACAATCGTCACCATTCCTCTATCCGCATGGTTGTTGTCATGACAATGGAATAGCCATTCTCCCTGGTTGTTCGCCTCAAAATAAATGGTGTAGGACTCCCCGGGTTTCACGTTAATCAGATCTTTGACGACGCCACCGCCAGATTCCGACTGTACCTGGAATCGGTGCCCATGAAGGTGCATCGGATGGTTGAGTCGTCCCTCATTCGTTATCTCCACTTTGACGATATCTCCTTCTTCCACCTGGATCGGAGGGGTATCCGGGAAAATTTCTTCATTGATCTGCCACGTCATTCCTTCTCCCATATTCATGCCCATACTCAAATCCATGTCGTAGGAGACGTCCGCTTTCGGTATATCTTCAAAAAGCAGTTCTTCACTTTCATAAGATGTACCTTTCACAGCTTCTGTATCCGTCTCTGGAGCAGAAGAGGCTGTCTGCTCCCCGCCCGGGGAAAGGACAGGGATTTTCATATCCGCTGCATGTTCCACGTCTGTGGTATGAGCAATCTGCTCTGCCCCCTCTCCTTTCGTGAATAAGACATCAATCCTTTCTCCGGGGGCAATTTGCAACACGTTTCGACCAGATGAACTCTCCACCTTCTCGGCATCCACCGCTAGCATTTCCATCGACCCTTCAGGAAAAACGAGGCGGTGCAGCTGATATCCCGCATTCACAAAACGCAGTCTCGCTGTTTCTCCTTCTTCCATCTCGAGGGGATCAATAGCCGATCCAGCTTTTCCATTGACGGTGAATGTGTCATACATCTGTTTCGTATCCGCTTCTCCATCCCCGTTCATGGATCCCATCATCATTCCGGCCATGTTCGTCCAGTCTTCCCGGTCCTGATTCACGGCCCATTCATCAAGAATGAACGTTTTATCCTCATCAACCGATGGACCGTCTCCTTCAACGACAAGAGGGCCATACAGACCTTTATCTACCTGAAGAGAACTGTGCTGGTGGGAGTGATACCAATACGTCCCCGGGTTATCTGCCACAAACTCATACGTGAAAGACTCTCCGGGCTCTACTGCATCCTGTGTCACTCCCGGGACTCCATCCATCCTGTTTTGAAGAACCACTCCATGCCAGTGAATCGTCACCGGCACATCCAGTTCATTCGTCAATTCCACTCGGACGAAATCCCCTTTTTCTACTCGGATCGGCTCACCCGGAACCGTTCCGTTGTACGTCCAAGCATCGACGGACTCTTCTCCTTCTATCGTCCAGGAGGTCTCTTCTGCCGTCAGATCAAATTCCTTTACCGGACGCTCCCCCGCTTCGACAGCCGGCAGATCCAAGATACTCCTCCCGTTTTCATCTGTATTGATTTCTCCATCTCCGGACTCCTGCATGAAAGGGGACTGGACAAAGACCCATCCCCCGATTCCAAGCAGAAGAAGAATCATGATGGAACCTGTTATATACCGTTTCATATTCTTCGCCTCCACTACTTTTCCTTCAGTTTCTTTTTCAATCGGTCGTACTCTTCTTCAGAAATTTCTCCCCGGGCTAGCCGGTTTTTCAGTGTGTCTTCGTGATTCTCTGGAGAGGAGGTGTTCGTGTTCCTATTGTTCGAGTTCCCTCCCCCGGGTTTCACCATCCAGATCACGATGACGACAATCGCTGCGATAAGTAGCAGAAAAATCAGACCGAATCCGAAAAAATTTCCGAAGAATCCGCCTCCCATGCCACTTCCGTTCATCATTCCACCCATGGTTTTCATCTCCTTTTACCCATGCCGGGTATGGTTTTCATTGCCTTAAAATTTTTTCTGCACTATTCCTGTTCCCCGAATTGTGCAGAAATTATGAATATCTGTGGAAAAAAGAAAAAAGATCGGCTCTTTGCCGACCTTTTCCTTATTAAGCAATTTTACGGCAGGCATCTGCACACTTGCGGCAAGCTTCTGCACATTCCTGGCAGTGGTCATGATCGTGTTTAGCACATTCTTCTGCGCAGTCATCGCAGATTTTCGCACAAACGGAAGCGAGTTCAGATACATAAGCACTACCTCGTGTAATCGCCGCTTCAAGATACCCACAGATATCTGCACACTCACGGTCGAGACGGATGCATCCTGCCATCATCTTCACGTCGTCTTCTTTGAGACAAGCGTCGAAACAGTGGTTACAAGCCTCCATGCATTCGTGCAATACGTTCAATGTTTCCTGGTGTTGTTGATGAGCCATCTTTCATACCTCCTGAAAAATAGTATGTCGTCCGTGCAGTTCTTACGATAAGTGGAAAATCATAACGGACGCTTATGCAGTAGAGTGCCCAGCAAATGTGCAGAAATTGTGAAGAAAAGATTTCTTAAACGAAAGATAGTGATATTTTCTACCATAATATCATCTGAGTTTATTCAACAGAGGACAATTCTCTTTCTGTTACCCATTTATGATTCTCCACTGTGTCTCCACCAGTTGTTGTTGTGAAGTCAATCATATATACAGTTGTTTCTACAGCAGATTCTATCTCAGCAGTAGCCCCGTCCATGCCTTTCATGTGCTCCGCATCTAAAGTCACTTCAGTTCCGGGCTCCAGTGGTGCTTCTCCTGACCCTTCCAACTCTTCATGGATGACCCACTTATGATTCTTCACTGGGTCTCCACCAGTTGTGGGGTTATAAGTGACACTATAAGCGACAGTATCAAAGGCACCTGCAATTGTTGCTTCGGCACCATACATACCTGGCATATGATCTGCTTCGATAATGGCTTGGCTGCCCACTTCATAAGTTGGATCTTCTGCCTCTTCCAGACTGTCAGGGACTACACCAGTACTGGCCATCTGTTCAGCAAAAATGGAGTGAATCGTTTCCTGCACCTCTAAAACACTGGCGCGGATATCACTGATTTCTGCTTCAGTTTCTTCAATCGACGCATCCTGGCTTTCTGACTTTTTAGCTGCAGCATCCAACTGGTTTTCAGTAGCGTTTAAACGATTCAATAAGGAATCTAGCTTGTCCAAATACTCTTTATAGAGCTGTACTTCATCCACCGTTATAGGAGCACCTTCGATAGATCCTTCAATCGCCTCCAACTCCGTTTGGACAGCGTTAGTTTTCTTTTCAATCTTACCTAGTCTCTTTTCAACTTTTGCTTCCCCTTGTGCTTGTCCATTGGCTTGGGGAGCTGCATTGATAGAATTTGCCGAGACTTGTCCCACTGAGAAACTGATTCCGGTAACGGTGGCGAGTGTAACAACTATTTTTATAAATCTGTTATTCATTTTATATTCCTCCTTATATTTTTCTGAAAGGTATTTGCCTTGAACAGAGTAGGTGATTCAATCTCTCAGTGCCTTCTACTCATTCTAAATTTCTATTGATCCCTCTTCTTGGAAAAGCATGCTCTCTTTTTACAACCATGACATCCTCCTTTGTCCCGAAATGGATTTAATCAGTCCAGTCAGAGATGAGCTGACTTTTTTATATTCGCTCATTATAATCACCTCTTACATAATAGGCTCTAAAAATGTGCCCATGACTTGTGCAATTAATGTGCAGTTTTTATAATAGTTCCACTTAATTTTTATAACATATTGATTCTCATCTTTTTGTAATGTTGAAGGCGCCTAAACCAAAACATTGATAAAGAGATTATTTTTCTTAAAATTATGCTCTGATAAAGTTTAGTGTTGATATTACTACAAAAAAGGAACTTCCAATTTCATGGAAGTTCCTTTTTTGTATTTGACTTATTCAACTAAAACCCCCTAATCTCGAATATTCGAGTTCAAGGTATATAAAAACCGGCCAAATGCCGGCCAGTTTCATGGAGCTTCTTATTATTATTTCAAATGTTCTTTAATGGGAACAACCCATTTCGGTAGCTCGTTGCTTTCATACGAAATGGAATTATTATAAGCCTCCAAGACGACTTCACCATTATAATGGCTATTGTCCATCACTATTAAATTGTCTATTAATGACAAATTTTGTAGCAAGTTTTCTTTTGACTTTACATGTCTTTTGAGGATGTCTTCTTTAGGAATATGATGCCCACCGTTTCGAACTCGCAAAGCAACTCGTTCAATATTCTGTTGAACATCCTCTAATCCAAGATAAAACATCGTTATTTCGAAACCATTTTCTCGAGCCTTTTTGATTCTTTTCAAAAATGTTTTCCCTGCAAGTGTCGTTTCTACAGAGAAGCTCCTTTGATTTTTGATGCAATCTCTGGCCAATTTAATCGCTGATCGTCCAGCTTCTGCCCTCTTCGACTCTGGATTAAATGAATCTAAGTGTCTTGCAATACCATCTGGATCTATATTCGTTTCAATGCCAATTTTGTCTATAATTAAATTACGTATTGTACTTTTTCCGCTGCCATTGTTACCTGCAAAAATGTACATGATCGGCTTGTCACTGGAACTCATTTGTGTCTTCCTGTCCCTCTTCTGTATATGGCTTCACTTCACCATTTGGAAATTCTTTTACTAAGCCATTTTTGGTCGCATAAACAATGTACGTGTTGTTTACTTTTGCATCTATTTTGGCTCTTTCTCCCGTCATTTTAGCCCATTGATGAACCCAACCATACTTCCCTTTACTTGAGCGTTCGTTATGTTCTAGCATAATAAACACACCACCTAGCTCATTGTTTTTCTTCTTTCTATTATATCATACGTTGAACTACCTCCCATTAACTCTTACGCTAAAGAGACGAGGGTAGTTCAATTAGTAAAAAAAGGACGGTATTTACTTGGGTAATAGCCCCCGATTCCTGAAGAATCGAATTCGAGACACTTTGTAGATGGTCTTTAACTAACTCACCCGTTACTTCAATAGTAAAATCTACTTTAAACTGCTCTCCTTTGATTCTTCACGTATCTTTTTTAGTTCCTCGGTCTGCTCAAGAATATTATTGTTGACTTTTTTTATTGCGTCATATATTGCAAATAAACCAGCAAATAACAGTATCAAAATCAGTAATTCCAATTCGTTCCCTTCTTTCTTTTATGTATTAACATTTCACGAATGTATCCGTTTGTTGAAAATTACCTTATAAACTTTGTACCCAGTGGCATCATTAAGTTCGCTATTGAAGAATAGCCCCAAATAACGGAAGACTTGGTTTCGAGATATCATTCAGAATTACTAAAGTACCCGTTAGCACAATAAGCAAAAAACATTAACATTGGTATTCCATTTTTAAAAATTCATATGTACTGCCATTGGTGTCTTGCATAAAAGTATTAACATCCTGAAATCCCAAATTTCTATATACCTTTATCGCCCTTTGATTAAAGGTGGCTACTGATAATGTTATTTTCTCTGGTTTATATTCTTTTTTTACAAACTCTAAGCCAAATTTTAGAAATTCTACCCCATTACCTTTACCTGTTAGATCAGGTCGCATCCCTAAGCCAATATCTAAAGTATTCTCGTCTACTTTATTAACGCTAAAGAAACCAACTAATTCACTATTATTAAAAACAGTATACTTTGAATCCCCACGTGTTTCTGGGTCTAAAAATTCTTCTAGGTCCTCTTTATCAGCCTCCATATCATAAAAAGAGTATTCACCATCATAGTGCCAGTTAAAGGCAATTTCCTCTGCTTGAGCCTGAGTCATACTATCAAACTTATAAGTCATAAATATCTCCTTTCGTCTTGTTCCCATTGTTTAATTATTCTCTTCCGTTAGTTAAAAAGCGATAGTATATACTGAACAATTGCCCAAATTCATGAATACTCGGAATCAAGATATCTTTTTAAGTTTCGTTAATTAAACCAAAGACATAATGGTCCACATATTCACCATTAAGTAATTCAGATTTCGCTAGACATCCTTCTTTTTTGAAGCCTAACCTGTGTGGAATAGCTACACTCTTTTCATTACCAACTGCCGCTCGTATTTCTATGCGCTTTAATTCAAGTTCATTAAAGCAATACTTTATGACTTCTTGACACGACTTTGTTATCAATCCTTTTCCTTGAAAAGAATCCCCGAGCCAATAACCTAAGGAAGTAGATTTATTCGGCCAATTTATAGTATGTAAGCCAACAACCCCAGCTAATTCTCCTTTATACCAAATCCCCGCCTGGAAGCCGTCATTGTTACAGAATTGCTTTAGTGACTCCTCAATAAATTCCTTGGTGTTCGCTACTGTCTTTGTACTATCAATCCAAGGTAACCATTTGCGTAAACTACTTCTTGAAGCATCAGTAAGTTGGAATAGTTCTTCAGCGTGCCTTACTTCCAATAGACGAAGTTCAGTATCTTTGTTTACGATACATTTAAACATTAATTACTCCTTTCTCTGCAGCAGAGATTTCTCTTTTAAGAATTCACCCGCTTCCGTTTAACCAACATAAATTCATCAATCCCAATTAATTATTCTTTCTTTAATCCCATATTGAACTAAGCCTTCATAAGGATCTCCTTTAATACCTAATAGCTCACAGAAAGCTGGTTCAGTCTTATACCCCTGTTTTTTAAGTTCAATTACTTTACCTTTAAGCGATGGATTCCTTCTTAGAATTCCGTATTCAATAATCATATGTAAATAAGCTTTCTGAAGACAAGTAGGTTGGTTTTGACCAAACAACTCTAACTCAAAGTTGTTAGAGAAGAAATTCGCCTTAACCACCTCACGATCTCTTACAATCGTTCTTTTCATGGTAAAGCTTTTTCCAGTTGATAGGCTATAAACACAAGTGCTGCCGCGCCAACGCCTATCATTACTCCATCAGTCATCAATCCTATAAATGCACCGATTAACACGAATGTAGTTATTTTTAATTTCATCAATATCATTCACCTCAATTTCGAACTAATTTAATCTACTTTCCTAATTATGTACTATTACGAGAACTCCATGGATGATTGCTTCTCTTTATTAAGCCCCCAATAATGAAAGACTTGATGTTGAATTATACTAATTACGAAATATAGCTTATCAACTGTACTCCAAACCCAGACTCCCAAAAATACAATAATATAACCATAATAAAAAACCAGATATATGCCATTCCATATGTCTTTTGCTTCTTCTGAACATAATAAAGTGCCCCCCATAAAACAAAAGGGAGAGTTAGAAGTAGCCAATCACTCCATAATATCGCTCCTTCTCCTATGGAATACCCCATAAACACAAGAAAATTAAAAACAATTAGAACAATCAACACTAAGTAATTTAGAGATTTAAAGATAATTTCATTCAAGAGAACACCTCATTTTATAAATAATTGCTTTTTCACAGGCTCCCCCGTTTCTAATAAAAATACGAAACCATTTTTAATTTAGTTTCAAAACTAATATTTATCTCGATACTATCTTGCCTGTTAGTGAAACTCTGAAAAATTAGGAAGACTTCATTCTAATAAGAACTCCAAAAACGTAATGACGTAATAACCAAGGAAGAAGTTCATTGCTTGAATTATTAAGAAAAAAACCAAAATAAAAATAAAGTTTCTTACCTTTGATTGTCTTACTTGTAGGTAATAACCCAAACCCCATAATATGTAAATAAGTATAATATGTATGTGTTCGGCTGTATAGGGCTCTTGTTGAGGGACGAAATGTAATCCTAAGAACGCAAAAAATCCTAGTACTAATAATCCAGCCAGTAATACAATATTTGTTGTATGAATTGCTACTCTGATGATACCACCACCGCTAAAGTTTTCATCTACCTTAACTCCTTTATTAAAGGTTAGCTCCGAATAACGAAAGACTTAATCTCAATTAAGTACTCAAATTTACTCACTATTTCTTAGGAGGCTGTTTATTTTCTGCAATTTCAGGTTTCCCATGTGTTACTTTAGCCGCTCTGTTTGTACCCACAACCATTAGTAACATTGAAAGAGCAACAAATAATACCCAGTAACTATTATTATTTACCGCCATTACTACTGCAATGATTGCTAAAAGAATCGACGCTGATTGAAATATCAGCCATCTTTTGTCTTTTATTACTGACCAGTTCAAATAATTCACCTCCCTAAGAGAATTACCTATACTGCAGATTCGATTCTGAAACGTTACCTGAAAAGATGATTAATCAATTATTTTTTGATTGATCTATGTTTACCTTAAATCCAATTGCAAAAGATGTAATAGAGAAAAGGATTAAAAAGAAACAAAGAATGCCATAAGCTGCACCTTCAAACCCCCTAATGTTAACAAAACCAATATAAAAGAGGATTACAGCAGCAATAGTTAATAGACCTCCAGGTAAAATCCTAATATATAGGGGGAGCCCCCTTCTACTGAACCACCACGTAAGCGCCAATACAATTATTCCAGGAATTAATGATACTAATAAAGGTCCGTTAAGCATGATAAGAATGGCTCCTTTCAATTTCTATTTACCCTTTACTAAAAAAGCTGCTCATTATACACATACGACAACAATCTAATTTAGTTTCAAGTTCTCTATTGTCTCGAAACTGAGTCTTCAACTATCCTGCCCTTTACTTGAAAACTCAGTTTCGAGATAATTCCCATTAAAAAAGAATTTGGCTTGCAAGTAATGTAATTCTTTCAAATGGTTATATATTACATTTTATCAATTCGAACACTAAGGATCATTAGAGTATTAAATATTCAGTAATCTATTTCGAATAATTATTGGTCAAAACTTTGAAGTTTTGACACCGATGAGCTGATGTGATTAAATCAGTAGATAGAACAGTG
This sequence comes from Salimicrobium salexigens, assembly GCF_900156705.1. NCBI lineage: Bacteria > Bacillati > Bacillota > Bacilli > Caryophanales > Bacillaceae > Salimicrobium > Salimicrobium salexigens. Next base: position 255,602 of record NZ_FTOK01000003.1, read on the forward strand.
TCATAACTTATGGTCAAAAGTGAGGGTGATTTTTCATGAAATTTGGGTACGCGAGAGTGTCAACGAGAGGCCAAGATTTGGAAGGACAGATCCAGGCACTAAAAAAAGAAGGATGCGAAGAAATTTACCAGGAATTTGTGACGGGGACGAAACGAGAAAAGCGAAAAGAGTTCAATGAATTGATTGATCGGTTAGATGAAGGAGATACCTTGGCCGTGACAAAACTGGACCGGTTTGCGCGTTCCGCAAATGATGCAACGAGTATCATTGAGGATTTATTCGAGCGAGGGGTACGAGTGCACGTGTTGAATATGGGGATTATCGAAAATACGCCGACCGGACGACTGATCTTTAACATCATGACCTCCTTCGCCCAATTCGAGCGTGACATGATCGTCGAACGAACCCAGGACGGAAAAGCCCTAGCCAAAAAACGACCGGACTTCCGCGAAGGCCGGCCGAAAAAATATAATAAGAAGCAGATTGATCACGCGCTTCAGTTGTTGGAAACCCAATCTTATCGAGAAGTGGAGCAGTTAACGGGAATAAGTATGAGCACATTGAAGCGAGCTAAAAGAACAAAAGACAGTGAAAAATAGTCTAGTTTAATTTCTCTCAAGTGTAACAACTTATTTATCAGTTTTTCGAGACATTACTTTATAAAAGATTAAAGCAGATTAATTTATTTTATAGTTTGTATCTCATTTTTTGTTAATAATGTAAATTTTCTCTCCGACTTTTCTTACACTAATCGGACCTTGATCATTGATTCTATCAGCACTCTTTTTTGACAACACCACTTTATTGTTCACATCTATATAGACATTGAATCCGGTGAGGGTAAATAAAATATTTAAATAGAAAAGATCACTTTTCACATAAAATACCCCTATCACAAAGAACAGTAAAAAGTTGATTATGATGGAATTAATTTCATCTACATTTAAAGTGGTAATAGGAACGATATAAGTAATGAAGTAAGTCAGAATTTCACTATTCTTATTCTCTATCCGTGAAAAACTTGTTTCTGAGTTTAGTTCACAGAAGTAAAAGTACATAAAAGTCAGAACAGATATCAATATTAAAGTAAGTAAAAAAACAAAAGCTGTACTGTTGTCTTTAATATTTTTAAAGAAGGCTTCTTCAAAATCGTAAAATTTAACCATAAGTATTACATAAAGAGGCATAAATGATGAAACAAACAACAATATTTTATAAAAGTTAGTTAACATACTTACCCTGCCTCCTTATGCTTTCATACGTTAAAATCGTCTATTCCTTTCCTATCGGCCAATATAGTTCTATAATAAGCATCTCTCATCAGCATGGTAATATGGGTTAATTGTTCTTTATTTTCGTAAATGATACTGCTCTCTTCGTCATTAAATGTGATGTTTAGGTCAAATAATTCTACAACTTCAGGGGCGTTACCGAAATGTTCATGGAACAGATCAATTATTGCGGGGTTAGATTGAATTTTTGTAAGACGCCTTATAATTCGAGCGTCATTTAAACAGTCATCTTGAAATTCCTCAAAGTTATCTATCCTTTCAACCACCCTGTCATCATTCAATACTAATGAAGCGTTCTCCCTGAACTTTTCTCTAAGATTGAATATTCTTTCAGCAGAAATATGGCTGAAGAATAGAATACTATCATCTAAGGAAACCGCGTCGATTGCTCCGTCTATAGCTACAAGTTTATTGCCTTCTAATTTTCGAAATGTATGATCTACTTTTCTCATCCAAAATCCTTTACGAATAGTTTTGAGTTTGTGGTTTTTTCTAAAAAAGTAGATGTACCGCGGCGATTCAGTATCGTCATTTACTCTAAGTCTAAAAATTATAAAACTAATATCATCAGGTTCAATTTCACTATTAGCACTATCAAATAAATTAATAACCTCTCCATAATTTCCAACATAGTCTGTGCTACACTCTGAATATTCATCCTGCTCTTGGCCACTAGGATTAAAAGGAACTTTACTTAAATTTTCATCATCCCTCTTAGAATTTATTGTCTCTTTAAAAAGTCTTATTATCTCAGTCTGCAAGTTAGTTGATATTTGTGGTTGAAAAGCACTGTATTTTGTACCCGTTTTAGTTACAAATAAAGCAGTAAGTCTTCCATTCGGTTCAGTGAATCTCTCAAGTAATAATTGGACATCTTGTAATTCCATTCTACCCCTCCCCCTTGAATAACCTTATTGCCAGAATGGTGTGAACCCACCTTGTATGCTTTTATCATCAATCGGCTCTAATTAAATTAAGGCTCCACACTCACATACCTAAATCTCATAATAGTTAAGTACTCAAGCCGTTGTTTAAAACTAGAGGTATAGTCCTCACTCTTTCCTTAAACCTTCATACACTTCATCCACCATGTCGTCCATGAGATATTCCTTGAACTCTGGGTCCTCGAGGATTTTCATAAAGAACTCTTCGTTGCTCTGCATACGGTCCACGACAAAATCCATAAAGGTCCGGTTGAAACTGAATTTAAAGTTATCTTTCGTATTGTTCTGTGCTTTCTGTATGAGCTCCTCATCAGCTTTCATGTCTTCGATGATCTGGTCTCTCGACAACTTATCCGCCTGGGTGAATTCTGTGCCGAACCGTTCATTCATCCGTTCAATAATAGAAGAAAGACGTTCTTTCTCTTCTTCTCCGCTCCCGGCACTCCCGTATTGGGAAGGCGACAGATGTTCTCCTCCCGTCGAATCAAGCGAAATACTTCCTTCAAAAGACTTTTCATTCCGATAGTATTCCAGTGCCACGTCATCGGAAAGATAGACCGGGTCTTCGGGCTTTTTCGGAAGCTTCTTCAGCAGAGAACTGAAATAAATAAACCGTTTGTGCAACTCTACATCGGAGAAAGGACCAATCTGCAAGACGAACGCATACGTCCGTACGAACTTCATGGCGGAAGATTTAAAATGGTCTTGCCTTTCTTCTTCCAACTCACTGTTGAATCGCTGGACACCAGGATCTAACGCAGCATTCAACTGCCCCTGGAAGCGAGCACTCTTCGAAGGCTGATCGCTGTATTCCAAGTTCGCAACCCTATTTACTTCTTCGCCCGTATACACTTGCATGGCATCCAGTTCGTGTTGAAGATCGTATAGGATATTCGGGTCCGTCGCTTCTCCCAGTCCTGTCACTTCATAGTAGGTTTGGAACGCACTCTGGATAGTTTCCGGATCATTGACAAAATCCAAAACGAAGGTGTCATCTTTCCCTTTGCATGTCCGGTTTAATCGGGACAGGGTTTGCACAGCCTTGATGCCATCCAAAGGCTTGTCGACATACATTGTATGAAGCAACGGTTCATCGAAGCCGGTCTGGTATTTTTCTGCCACGATCAATACCTGATAATCATCGGAATGAAATTTCTCCGGCAATTCGTTCTCACTTATGCCGTTCATGTCCGCTTCTGTATAGGACAGCCCACCGTCTTCGACTGTACCTGAGAAAGCTACAAGGGTCTGCAAATCGTTATAACCTTTCGCTTTCAGATATTTATCAAACGCATGCTTGTACCGTACGGCGTGGAGACGACTCCCTGTGACAACGATCGACTTCGCTCGACCATTAATTTTATGGCGGGTGACCTTCCGAAAGTGCTCCACCATAATTTCCGCTTTCTGCGCAATATTATGAGGGTGAAGAGCTACATACCGGGCAATCTGCCGGCTTGCCTTGCTCTTGGCAACTTCCGGATCTTCCTCGATATTCTTTTCAACCTGGTAGAACGTCTCATACGTCACATAGTTTCGCAGCACATCATGAATAAACCCTTCTTCAATGGCCTGGCGCATCGAATAAAGATGAAACGGTTCGTACGTGCCATCTTCGTTCTGGGTCCCGAAGCGCTCCACAGTTTTTGGCTTAGGAGTCGCTGTGAAAGCAAAGAAAGAGATATTCGATTGATCCCCGCTTTTCGCAATCTCTTTGATCATTTGTTCTTCCGCATCCGTCGCTTCCTCTTCTTCCAGCATGCTCTGTTCATATGCTTCCTCTAGCGTCTTATTCGATAGAAGAGCCGTCATGGCAGAGGAAGCTTTCCCACCTTGAGAACTATGGGCTTCATCGATGATGATGCCATACGTGCCCCGGTTAAATTCACCGACCTTATCAAGGATAAACGGGAACTTCTGCAAGGTCGTCACGATGATTTTGGTCTTGTTGCGAATCGCGTTTGCCAATTGGTCCGAGTCCTCATCGATTTTTTCCACCATACCCGCTTTGTGTTCCAGTTGGTAAATCGCGTCCTGCAGTTGTCTGTCCAATACCCTACGGTCTGTGATAACAATGATGCTATCGAAGACGGGATTGTCTTCCTCATCATGGGTCTTCGCCAAACGGTGAGACAGCCAGGAGATACTGTTGGTCTTCCCACTTCCCGCCGAGTGCTGAATCAAGTAATTCTTCCCGGCCCGGTGGTCTTTGACATCAGCTTCTATTTTACGTACCGCATCCAACTGGTGATATCGGGGGAAAATGACGATCTCTTTCTCATCGATGATGTCTCCATTGCTGTCCCGAATGTTCTCTTTCTGAACGTAAACAAATCGGAAAAGAATGTCCAGAAGGCTATCCGGGTCCAGTACTTCCTGCCAGAGGTAAGACGTACGGTAATTACCTTCTATGGGAGGGTTCCCTTTGCCTCCTTCATTTCCCCGGTTGAAAGGAAGGAAGAAGGTGCTCCCTTTATTCAGTTGGGTCGTCATGTACACCTCATCCGTATCCACGGCAAAGAACACGACCGCGCGTTTCTTGAATTGAAACAGAAGCTCGTTAGGATCCCGATCTTTGCGGAATTGCTTCATGGAATGTTCTACTGTCTGCCCGGTCAACTGATTCTTCAGCTCCATCACCACCAGGGGTAGGCCATTCAACGAAATCATCATATCAATGGAGTTACGGTTGGCTGCACTGTAATAGACCTGACGACTCACCGTGAAAATGTTCTGTTCATAGTTTTCGACGAGTGTTCGATTCATGTCCGTCGGCGGTTTGTTGTAAGCAAGAGTAAGCGTGACCCCGTAGTCTTTCACCCCGTGGCGCAAGCAGTCGATGATCCCCCGACTTTTCAGTTCTTTATCAATACGATCCATCACTTTGTATTGATAATCGTCTTTATATACTTTTTTCAACCGTTCCATGGCTTTTGGTTGCGTCGCTTCGAAAAAGGAGAACAGCAACTCCTGATCGATAGCCCACTTCTGAAATGTGGCAAGCGCCTCCCCGGTCAGCACACGCTCTTTGTACCCTGCCTGCAAGAGTTCTTGTTCAATGTTTTCCTCAAACCCCTTTTCACTTTTGTCAATACTCACGAGGACGACACCTCCTCCTGTTCTATCTTCCTTTCCATCTCTTGCACGTCAATCTTTCCCGTAACTGCTTCATAAATAAGGGATTGGCGGTATTCTTTAAATCTATTTATGATTTTTTTCTGTATATTTATAATTGATTCAATATCAGTAATTTCTCTATTTAAATAGTTTATTATGTTTTCTTGTTCTTCTTTTGGAGGTAACAAGATTTTCATATTTTTAATTCTACCGGGATCCAGATGGGGATGTAGTGCTCCAGTTTTAAAAGAAAGAAGAGAAAAGAAACCATAATTAGATTGAAAATACCAATTAAGGTACTCACCAAATCCTACATGTTCTTTTAATCTAACAATAATTAAAGCGTGACAATTAGTATCTTCAAATTCCCTAGTGATAACTGCACATTGACCTATATCTCCTGTTTGAACAATTACTAAATCACCTTTTTTCAATTTTGACTTTTCATGTTTACTACCCCAAGATTCATCAACATAATATGGCTTCTTATCAAACAAAACCTTCCCTTGTTTTATGTGCAGGGATTGTAAATAGCGAATTCCGTGATCTCTTAAAACGTCCCTTGTAGGACCTACATAACCATTGGATAATTTGTCGGTAATAGTACCCAATCTGTTTAATCCCCAATGCTCAGGAATCTCCCCGATCCATGCCACCCCAGAATCTTTCATCGGAACATCCGGATCCAACCCTTTCGTGACGGCTTCTGAAATCACCGCTTGCCGCTTTTCTTCGAGCAGTTCAATCAGTTTCTGTTTGTCTGCTATTAAGGTGTCGATTTCCGAGGTTTTATGATTTAAAAACTGAACTATTACATCTTGTTCACCTTTGTTAGGTATAGCTATCTTGACCCCAATTAATCTCTCTCTAGTCAAATGAGCAATCGTTAACCTATTAACTAGCACATCAATATAACCAGAATTTCTAATTGCTTGCATAATATAATGCAAGAACTGCACATTATTAAAAGTTGACCTAACTCTGTGAAGTGAGTTTTGAAAAACAAATCCTTTGTACTCTTTGTCAACTAACGCAGATCTCCCAATTTCTCCACCCTCACAAACTAACAGATCTCCTTTTTCTACATCATACTTTGCCAAATCTGTTGATGAGGCATACATTTTATTCTCATCATTATATTTTAAGCCGGAGTCTTGAACATTCACTGCTTTTAAATAGGGAACTAGTTTATCAGTTTCTGACTTTTTATTAGGTTGTACCATTTTACCTAATTGCACTTCATAAAAATAACCTATTTTACTCACGGACCAGTGATCAGGAACACTTCCAATCCAATGAACTCCAGAATCCTCAAATTTTTCTGTAACACTACTCACACCATCACCTTCTTCAACTTCTCTAAGATGCTCTCTTCAAGATCTTGGATTTCAGCCTTGATTTCCTCTGATGATCGCAGTTCCTCATACTTATAGAAATGCCTTGTGAACGGAATCTCATAACCGATTTTCGTCTTCTCTTCATCAATCCATGCATCCGGCACGTGTGGCATTACTTCACGCTTGAAATAGTCATGAATATTCTCTGTGAGAGGCACATTTTCGGTATCGCGCAAGTCGGGGTCCGGTTCAATATCCCCCTTCTTGTTCTTCACACATACGTCGGCCGTCTCATCTTTCTCGGACAGCGCTGCCAGCACTGCTTTTTGCAACGGAGCTTTCATATCAATGCCAGCATCCACAAATGCGGTTTTTACTTTCTCGGTGAACGTTTCGCGATTTTTATAAAGCGTGCCGTCTTTCTGTTGCTGCAGTGTAGCAATGATAGCCTCTTGTTTTTTCTTTCCGGCTTCTTCCTCCTGGGCTCCGGCCTCCCCTTTTTTCTTCGATGTTGCAAGGTTTTGGAAGGCTTTTTGTTCATATAACCGCTCGATTCGTTCCTCATCGATTTTAAAGTTCAGCTTCAACGGGCGCTCGACAACGATTTTTTGATAACCGAAGTCTTCATTATCAAAAATCTTCACGTTATCACTTTCTTTGTAGGCACCGTACATCTGGATAATTTCATTGATTTGGTCAGGAGAAATCTGATGCCGCTTTTCTCCGAGACTCTTCCGCATCTTTTCGTAATAATCGACGGCATTCACCAGCTGGATTTTTCCTTTCCGCCACGCCGCTTTATGATTGGTCAAAATCCAGACATACGTGGAAATCCCCGTATTGTAGAAAAGGCTCGGAGGCATCGCAACGATTCCTTCGACCAGGTCATTTTCAATCATATACCTTCGTATTTCGCTTTCCCCGCTACCGGCATCTCCCGTAAATAACGGAGACCCGTTCATGATAATCGCCAAGCGTGACCCTTGCGGGTTTTCTTCGTTCACTGGCTTCATTTTGGATACGAGGTGCTGCAGGAATAACAGCTGGCCATCCCCGATGCGAGGCAATCCCGCACCGAAACGCCCCTGCATCCCTAAATCTGCATGTTCTTCCTTCACGACCTTTTCCGATGGTTTCCACTCGACGCCATAGGGAGGATTTGAAATCAGGTAATCGAATTTTTGTGTAGGGAAAGCGTCTTTGGTGAGCGTATTGCCGAAACGGATATTTTGCGCGTTCTCTCCTTTGATTAACGTATCCGCCTTACACATGGCGAATGATTCCTCGTTGATCTCTTGCGCGAAAAATTCTAACTCTGCCGATTCGTTCAATTCGTTCAGGTATTCCTGGGCGATGGACCCCATACCTCCGGTACCGGCACAGCCATCATAGAGGGTCTGGGTAATCCCAGGTTTCGTCAGAATTTCGTCATCCTCATTGAACATGAGTCCGACCATCAGACGCACCACTTCCCGTGGTGTATAATGATCCCCGGCCTCGGCATGCTCTGAATACCGACGAATCAGTTCTTCAAAGATATAACCCATTTCCAGGTTGGATACGGTATCTGGATGAAGATCGACCTCTGCGAATCGTTTCACCGTAAGATAAAGAACGTCATTCCGATCCATTTTTTCAATCTGCTTATCAAAGTCGAAATACTCGATGATATCCCTCGCTGTTTTGGAAAACCCATTGATATAGTCCCGAAGGTTCTCCGCAATGTTATCGGAATCATTCAACAGCTTCTGGAAGTCGTAATTACTTGTATTGTGAAAACGCTCCTTGGACTTCCGGTTCAAGATTTCCTCGCGAGCGTCTTCCGGAAGGTGTTTGAATTGCTGGTAACTTTCCAATACTTCCTCTTTCGTATCTTCCAATACGTTATCAAAGCGACGTAAGACCGCCATCGGTAAGATGACTTTTCCGTAGTCTTCCGGTTTGTAGGGGCCTCTCAATATTTCTGCGATGGTCCATAAAAAGTTTACTTTATCCTGAAAATTCACCATGTCTTATTCTCCTTCGTATACAACATTTTAATTTCTATAATCTAGCTCAAAAGTACGTTCGTGGTTGATACGGAAGACTCCTATATTCCTGAGTCACTCTCTATTTTACTATTGATTAGCAATAGCATATAGGCAACTTCTCTGTGCTCTACATAGATTTTACCTTCTCAACTCATCCAATGTCTTTCCTTCTTTGCTCTTCCACTCTTTCCATCCATTTGAATTGCGCCCTAATACGATGGCGGCCGCCTGACTCGGAGACGGAAACGAATAGTCTTCGGCAAACACGTAGCCCCCGTCCACATTTTGAGTTACGATGCCATCCTTGATCAAGGTCTCCCGAATCACTTTGAAATGTTGATGCGTACTGTTCGTGGTTTCCGCACTCATTCGAGAACCTTTGAATACGACAAATCCTTCATCGTTGTATTCACCTCGGGCTTCCATACCTTTGGCTCTGCAATAAAACACGTCTTGTTCATCTTCAGCCGTCGTTTTTCGCATTTCCTCAAACAACGGGTACCCGAGAGTCGAAAGTAAGATTTTCAGTGTATCAAAAATATCCGCCAGGTCCACCTGACGCCATTCCGGTACGAAAGATAAGGTCGGGATCGTCTGATCGATTTTATAACGTCCGATCCTTCCGACTTCCTGGTACGCCAAGTGCTCCAGAAACTTTACATCTGTTTTCGTGAACTGATTCTGATGGTTATTCGTCACAAACACAACCGCCGCATCCCAAAACTCTTTCTGTTTGTGGTGCTGCTCGAGACGTTTCATACAGTTTTCCGCCTCGCCGACGTAGACTTGCGGCTTCGAGTCTTCGGCATTCTGGCCGAAGAGGAAATACAGACCGACGTTTTGCACTTCAGGTCGTTCCGCTGCTTTATGTAGTTCATGCCGCGGTATGTAAATAGCTTGGACCGTGCGATTGGTGATTTCTGCGATTTTCACGCCACGCGGTGATCCAAACGGCAAGAATATCTGAATGGTGCGTCCGACAGGTTTCATGTTCATTCCCCACTTTTTCCCTTTTCTTCATTGTAACGGGTGTCATAGGTCAAAAACACGTATTTCTTTCTGATCATTTAAGGGGTGTTAAAAAAATGATTATCTTTTTCAGCTTACTGAACATCTATCAAGGAGGAAAAGGATAACGTGCAGGACTCTTTCGTAGCAGCACCCCTTCCATGCAGAACTTTCCGTTGGTCATCGACATCCTTCACGAGAAGAGGAATCGTCGTAAAGTCAAAACCGTTGTAATAGGTGACACAAACCGATTCTCCGGTCTCCAGGGCTTCCATAAGTTTCTGTCCAATCTCGTCCCATTCCTGTTCGTCGAGGATGGGTTTTTCTTTGCGGTACTGCTCCCGCTCTGCTTCTTTCAGCATCTCCACATGTTCCGGCAGCATTAGGCCCTGCCATTTTTTCGAGCCGCGATCCATCGGTTCGCCCATAATTTTTCCCTCACTATGCAAGAACATTTGTTCTTATATTAACATACTTATTACTTGTTATTAGAAAAGAACACAAGAACTCTGTCCTCTTTTGTTTCGCGCTTCACTATGCAAGAAGAGAGGATCCAACTAATTGGAACCCCTCTGTTACAGTTGACTACTTGTTATATAAAATTTAGATACGTAGTAACTAACGGAAAAATACACTAATCTTTTAAAAATGTACCGAACCACCTTTACCAATAGATATAATCCTCATTATTTAAATCAAAAGTATCGAGAAAAATCTCAAGTATTTGTTGAGCATTTTCAGAACCACCACAATGTTCTGGAGAAATACATACAGAAACTAGACTCCACTCGTCCTCGTAATTCTTCAAGAATTCTAATTGCTTTCTAATAAACTCATCACTAAATCGATAAGGATTATTATCGTGATTGTTATCAATAAATCTATGAGCGTGTAAATTGAAAAAGTCTAAATCTAAATCCAATATAAAACTCTGGCCTTCCGTTCTGAAAAATTCTTTTCGATACTCATATTCAAATTGATTGTAAGTATAAGAATGACAAATTTCATCTGAAGGTTTCTCATAATCCCCAATCGAAAACACTTCTTTTATGGTACCAGTCTTTTCAGCTGCTTTTATAAATTCAGTAATAGTTAAGGTTTCAGCAATACGAATGGCTTCTTCTTTTGTTTCAATCTCATTTAACCTTTGAGAAGGTTCAGAATAGTCATCATGAAAATCAACATGCAATAACTTTGCACCTGGTTTTATTTCTTTATTAATTCTCCCTATTTCCCACGCCGAAAAAGCCCAATTGTGGTTTCTCATCAAATATACATTTCGGCGTGGGTATTTAATTTTCCAATTATGTTCCATATCTTGTACTTTTTTCATTACATATACCTCCATGTTACCTTTTAGCAAAATTAATCGGTGCAAGTTAAAAGTTACAATGGCAATGAAGAATTTTTAGAATAGACTTCTAATTTCTATTCTTACCCTTTCTTTATTGTAACGGGAGAACTCAGCCCGAAGCACACATTTCTTTTTGGTACCTTCAAGGGACACAAAAATTTGTAGCAGCCTCCCTCTCTTCACCAATAGGTGCCATCTTTTTCTTCACTTTCCTTTGCTTCTCTTCCCCTAAAGAATCCGCCCCTATTCCTCCAAACGATCTCCATTTTTTCTCTTCCCTGAACGAAGAGATATAGAGTCCGACACGCCCCTGCATCCGTACATATGTTGAAAGGGCCTTTTTCTCCCTCTTTCCCCCAACCGAACCGAAGATGGTATACTACAACTACAACGACCCCGGGAAGGTCCCGAGGTCCCTGTGATTCATCTATCATCCCGAGAGGAGCCTTCCCATGAAAAATATGATTATGTACGTTCTTTTGCTTCTGACCATGCTCGTTACGTTAGGGTGTGCGGAGGACGAAGCGACCTCGACCCCTGAGAAACCTGAAGAAACCGAAGAAGTCGCGGCCGACGAGACCACGACAGAGGAAGAACCGGAAACCCAAGAAGAAAACAAGGAAACGGAAGACCCAGTGCCTTCTCAAGAAACGACAGAAAAGGAAAAAGAAACGACGACCGCATCCGAAACCCCGGAGACCGAGACCCGACCATCTTCCAACGAAGCGAACGAAGATCTGTTTTCCGGCTATGAACGTATCGACGTGGACGGCGGAGATCAGAGTGGCGATCGTGCTTCCCGCGTTGTCGTAGATATCGGCTACGGCGACCGGGAGTACTGGGCATTCACGAATGTTAAATTAAGATACTATTCCATTGGGTAATCAGTCTATTATGAAGGCTACTTACCCCTTTTTTTTACATAATTAATTGAATAAATAATGGTTGAATATAGGGTTTAATAAGTATAAAATGTAAAACAATATACAGGAACGTTTGTTTGTCTTTTGAGGGCGTAGCTTTGGTGCGATGGCAGCACTCCGCAGAAACGATAGTTTGAGGATCTTAAAGAAACGACAATAACGGTAGTCCTTATAGGAAGAAGCTTCGCGAACAAGGGAAGCAAACCAAAAGGGAACAGAAGGAACAGAGAATAGAGTAGATAAATAAACACCTGCAAGAACACCCTGAAGCAAATTTAAGCTAGCTTGCGAAGGAACTAGAAGTACACAAATCAACGGTAAGTAGACTGCTGAATTGGAAAAAATAGGTGCTGCAAAAATTCTCGCCTCTATATTAGAACTATAAGGTCTTCCAACCCCTCTTGGTTTGACCTTGACTTTATCTTCCTCTTACGAAAAGGCTTCATTCCGGAATCTTAAATAATAGTTGGTTAAGATTGATTGTTGGTGGTGGGGTTGCACCAATAATCAATCCCAAGGCATCTTGCTGCCGCAGGCGTGGTTTTGACTTTTGGTATTTCGAAGATTCCGAGGTATCGAGGATATTCTTTTAATTGAAAAGCAAGGAGCGCAGAGACGCGGTAGGGTCTGACTTCTTTCTTTTTTTGCTTCTTTTCTTCTTTTGCGTCGCTCGGAACTGGACGAGGAATTGGCCGTTTTTCTGTGAAATCTCTCTCGGGAGGGGGTTCGCATGGAATCGAAAAGTTTATATTCTGCTTTCCAACAGGCTATCGAATACGATAACTTCAAAGAATGGAAACAGGAACATAAGAGCGAAGACGAAGAGCAGGTGCAGCGTGAAGATTTCCATAAAGAATACTTAGAAACGCTAGAGGACAAAAAGATTTTAGAACTGGTCGAGAAAAGTAATGATATTTTACTTTTTCGATTGGAGAAGGTCGATGTCTTAGCTTACGAAGAGTGGCAAGATCTCATCTATCGAGAAGAGAAAATTCGGTATATAAAAAAAGCGGAAAAAATTGTCGTCCCTATATTAGTACTTAGGTCGTCCCCTCTTTACTTGACCTTGAACTTTCGTAATTGTCTTACTTACAAAAATCTAAAGGTTCTTTCGCTTGATTTGATGATGGTGGTGGACCATCATCAAATCCCAAGGAGTCAGAGGCGACGCAGGCGAGGGTTGTGGTTTCGTTTTGAAGATGTCGTGGATTCAAGATGTGTTTTTATTAAAGGCAGGCGGGTGTGTGCCCTTCAGTTTTTTTCTTTTTTTGGAAAAATGTCGGAACATATGTTCTAATTAGTGTGTGGAAAACTTGTAATTTTTTTAGTGGAAGTAAATTGTAAATTGAAACCAAGTTTTTAGATCGCATTCTTAGTTCTGAAAAATAAGAAAATTTACATGTAGTGGTTGTTTTTTTCTTTTCTCAGTTCCCTTTAATATGTAATAGGAGAAAAAAGTGCTTATTTTTTTTACTTGAAAAAGGAACGTATGTTTGCTTTTTTGGGAGCTATTTCTAAGGAGTGTTTTTGCTATGCAAGGTAAAAACCAAGATGAGTTAATATTGAAAAATCCTATCATTAAAAATTTTTTAGAAAGAGAAAGAGTAATTATTAATGAATATCTAAATACACCTTCTAAAAAAATGAAAATAAGGTTAGGGACGCTTTTAGAAGACACTATATGTTAACGAAAAATATTTCGTATTTTTCTAAAACGATAGTTTACGAGGCTAAAGATTTCGATAAAAAGAAAAGGAAACTAGCCAATCGTTATCCTGCCACTTTAGATTCGTCTCTTGTTAATGATGATTCTTTAATTTTAAAAGATTACATCATTGATGAGAGACAGAACACTGAAAAATCACCTTATCAGACTTGGAAGGATGAAATCGAAAATGATAATCTTCGTTCTTTAATAGAAAATCTCTCGGAGTACCAACAAAATACTATTAGAGATTATTTCTTTAGATGCTTGAAAGATAGTGAAATCGCAGAGAAAAGAGGGATTTCTCAACAATCAGTATCGAAAACTAGACGTTTGGTCATTAAGAAATTAAGGAGAGATATGAACCATGGCTGATTTAAATATCGTTCAAATGGTAGGGAACGTAGGTTTTCCTATAGCTGTGACTATCTATTTACTTCATAAGTTTGAAAAACGGTTAGAAAAACTGGAACAAGCTATAATTAATTTGTCTGAAACAGTGGTTCAAGTAGCAAAAGGTGAGGAGGAAAACGATGGTTGATAAGCAACTAATTGCAGAAGAATTAATAGAACTACTACAACCAGTAATTACAAATGCTCTTGCCCAAACTACTCCTGAAAATAGAGAGGACTTACGGCAAGAATTGCACAAAAAAATCATAATTAAGGTTTTAAAGGAAGATGTAGAAAAAGTGCCAGATTTTTTTGAGATGATAAATTCTTCGAAGGAAGAAGCAAAAACAATATCTGTACTTTCAGAACATCATGATATTAAAGAGTTTTAGTATTTTTTGTAAATAATTTCTAAATTGTCTATCAGTTTGAAACTGTACATCTAAATTATAGAAATATATTAGAGAGATTTGGATTAATATGTTAAAATTACTAGTAAAATGGGGAGAGTGGGGAGAGTTTATTATTAAAAAGTCTATTAAATATTTGAAGCTTTTAATGTTTCTAGGAATTTTATTACTTGCTGTAGGTTGCTCAAATTCCGGAGAAACTGATAATAATTCAAATGGAAATGATGAGGAAAGTCAAAGCAAGGGGGAAGAAAATGTGCAGGCCGTTTTGGAGAATCTGTTTACTGGACCTAGCGAAGAACAAGAAGAACTGATGACGGGTAACGTAGAAAATTTAGGAGAAAAACTCAACGAGTATCGTCAAGAAAATTTCGAGCCACATTTAAGTGAAAGTTTCTTTGAAAAGTTCGTGAATACTAATGGTCCACTAATGTTTTTACTAATCGCTCAACCTAACTACGTAATGGAAGTTGAGGAAATTGTTATTGAAGAAGATGGTAGTGATTACAATTTCACTGTCACAGTTGCTTATACGGATCAAGAAAGTGAAGAAACTAAAACAATAGATGTTGAAGGTACAGCTTATACAAATGAACAAGGTGAACTTACGAGCATTGAGTATATGAATGTAGACGAATTTCGAAGTGCTATGGAACAATAAGTATACGAAAACCAAGACCAGTAGAGCAGCTTCATAAAGCTGCTCTACTGGTCTTGGTAAAAGGGAGAACCTCTCATGATTGTTTTTAACATCTAGGCTTGATAATGGAAAAATTCATCCCCCCCTAGTCATTAGTGTGCACCCCTTAAAATAGACGTTGAAAAAACCCCTGGGTACAACGTACGATTTTTAAGGGGTGCATTCTTATGGCTTTTAAAAGGTCAAAAGAAAAAAGGTTGGACGAAACGGTGGATTGCCAATAAATTAGATATTCATGATAAGGACTTAATCAAGGCTTGGGCAAGGAAATACCGAGCGCAGGGCGCTTATGGTTTGGTTGACAGGCGTGGTCGAGGGTCAAAGAAGCATGGGGAATATACGGATCAAGAAAGGTATATCCGTTCGTTGGAAATAGAGAATGAGGTATTAAAAAAATATTTAGAGATTCTAGGAAGGGAGAAGCGTTAACGGCCTATCAAGTAATTGATGCTTTACGGGGAACCTACACGATCGAAGAATTGTGTGCTTACCTTAGCGTTTCCAGGAGTGGATCCCACAAATACCGTGCATGCAGAAAACACCCGGATAAGGATCGTTTCTTGCGAAACCGAATTTGGGAACTTTATAAAGTTTTTGATCACTGTTTTGGGTACCGACGAATTCAAGATGAATTAATCCGACAGGATCAATGGAAGGTGAACCATAAAAAAGTATATCGTCTGATGGATGAAATGAACTTAAAAGCTAAAATACGCAGGAAACGCAGCACGAAGCTTCGCATGAAAAAAGTGATGAAGCCTTATATCGCCGACAACGTTTTAGCTCAGAATTTCCATGCGGAGAAACCGAACGAAAAACGGGTCACCGATATCACTTATATTATTGTGGGACGGGAACACCGTTATTTATCCACGATTATGGATTTATACATCAGGGAAATCATTGCTTATCAAATCAGTGATTCCTATGACTTAACCTTTGTGCTGCATACCGTAAAAGAAGCTGTTCATAAAGAAACAGACGCAATGTGACCCCCGATCCTTCACAGTGATCGAGGAACCCAATATACGTCTGAAGATTACCATAACATACTGGCTGACCACCACATCATGCCCAGTATGTCAGGTAAAGGCAATTGTTTTGATAATGCCTGTATCGAAAGCTTCTTTTCCCATTTGAAGTTCGAAGCTCTCTACTTGTAGAAAGACATCGCTCAGATCCACTTCTGCCATCTTTTTAATCCATATCGGACATAAAATTGATCCACTTATGACAAGAGTGAGCCACTACCTTATAAATAATGGCTCACCTTTTTATTGTCTTAATCCAAAACGTTCCCTCATAGAAGTTTCACCGTCGATGACAATGCTATAGGAATCGTGAACGATACGATCCAAGATAGCGTCTGCGAGTGTGCTTTCTCCTATCTTCTCATGCCATCCTCGCGGATCGAATTGCGAACAGAAAATGGTGGAACCTTGTTGATGACGAGATTCCACAATCTCTAATAGGTCTCTTGCTTGAGTATCATTAAGAGATGTTAAAAGCCATTCATCTAAAATGAGTAGGTTGACCTTTTTATATTTCTTCATGATTTTTCGATAGGTCCCATCTCCCCTGGGAATAGCCAATTCATCAAGTAAATCCGGCAATCTCGTATACTTAACTTTATAAAACTGCCGACAGGCTGCGTTCCCAAACGCACACCCTAAGTATGTTTTTCCGTTCCCGGAAGCACCCATTAATATGATATTATGGCGTTCTTCGATATAAGTACCCGTCGCAAGACGTAAGATCAAAGCTTTATCTAATTTTCTGTCAGAGTGGTAATGTATATCTTCGATACACGCTTGAGTGTCTCTTAATTCAGCCGCCTTGATCAGTCTTTCGAGTTTGCTATTTTGTTTCCGAGCCCATTCCATGTCCACTAGTAAACCGAAACGGTCTTCGAAGGAGAGATCGTGGTAGTCAGGATTGTTCAGCTGTTCTTTAAAAGTATCTGCCATTGCTGTCATACGCATATCTTGTAACTTAGTCAATGTGTTATCAATTGTCATGTTTTTTACCTCCGTAGTAGGCTGCACCACGTGTGAAACCGTACGTGCTCTCATTATTTGATTTATTGGTTTCTGTTTCTATTGGTAGTTTATCCTGACCCGTTTTTAAAATGGTTTGAATACTTTTCAGTTTAGGTCGTGGAGTGAACGTTAAAATCCTCTTACAAGCACTTTCAATTCGCTCAATGGAATATTTATCAGCTAATTTCATTAAACCGAAGGTTGCCTTCAAACCTTGCTTTTCTGAAGGGTAGCTTTCCAAAATCTTTTCAATAGTTAAAGATGTGGAAGGTCCTGCCTTTTCTCCCCAATTGAGAATATAATCTTTATCAAATTCTAGATACTGTTGATGTTTCACAGGCATGTGATCAGGGATTGTGTGATATTCTCCTTCACCTTTTTTCAGTCTCTTGTGAGAAGCGATGCGAGAATGCTTATAAAAAACCTCTACGATGTTTCTCGTTATTCGAATATCTACGGTACAATTGATATAATCGTAGGGTACAGAGTAAAACTTTGTATCAGCTTTGATATGGTAGTCAGGTTGGACAGTTGCTGTTGTCCAAGTCGCCATTTCATAGGCGGAAGTAGGTAAGGGAGCTAAAGCGAACTTCTCTTCTTCTTCAAAGGCTTGCTGCCTACTTCCACTTGTTTTTTGAAAAGTTTTATCGTTGAATTCTTGTAATTTCTCTTGTATAGCTTCGTTCACTTCTATCAGAGTGAAAAATTTTCGGTGTCTGAGAGAAGCGATAATCCACGTTGATATGTGCTTGACGGCAAGCTCTACATTTGGCTTGTCCTTCGGACGGCTAACTCTAGCCGGTATTATCGTTGTCTGATAATGTTCAGCCATTTCTTGATACACTCTATTAATGACCGGATCTGTGCGTGATGACTTTGTTACTCCCGTCTTCAAATTATCGGGTACGATAATTCTTGGAGTTCCCCCGTAAAACTGGAAGGCGTGTATATGGGCTGAAATCCAACTTTCCATATTCATGGATAAGAAAGCCTCTACATAAGCATACTGGCTGCACGGTAGTACAGATACAAAGACATAAACGGGTGTCTTTTCTCCGGTATAACGATCTGTGAGATACATCGTATCTCCTGCCCAATCTACTTCTAACTGTTCTCCAGGCTTTCTTTTAATCCTCATAGTAGCTTTTGTTTTTCTTGCATAATCGTTATAGAACCTGCAAAACTGACGGTAACTATAAGGAATCTCATCATTCGATCGACATTGGTGCGAATACTCATCCCACAATAAGGACAATGTGACCCCTGATTTAGCCAATTCCTTATGAATATAATCTCCATCCGGTTTACGACGATGGTCAGAAGGGATTTGTTTCTCCGGAAACAATATACCCATTAAATCAGCATCTGTGACCTCATCTTCTAACGGCCACTGGACAGCTCTTTCTTCAGCTCGTTTAAGAACTTCCCTCACTGTGTTACGTGAATGACCACAGCTCGAAGCGATTCCCCTCTGTGTAACCCCTTGCGCTTGAAGCCTTAAGATTTCTCGATACTTAACCACACAAAAAGACCTCCCATTTTATAATAAAGTAGTACCGTTCAGGTACTCTTTAATTATATATAGAAGGGTGGATCAGCTTTGTCTTAATTGGGTCCATTTTGTGTCCGAAGTGGATCAAAAAGATGGCATGGCTGGATCAATTCGATGGCTGTCTACACTACTATTATCCAATCGCAGTTATCGATGAAGCTCAAAGAATAACGGAAGAATATATCTATTTCTATAATCACCAACGTGCTCAGAGAAAACTAAACCGCCTGACCCCTGTTGAATACAGAAATCAGGCGGTTGCATAACCCCGGTGTTTTTTCAATGTCTACAGTTTTGGGGCTTGACCACATCTTAAGTTAACTAGGGGGTGATTAGTATAGTTCTTTAAATTCAAAACCAGACAAGCTAGTCGCGGTAGTATAAGAAATATTATCTTCATCTACTTCAAAGCTATAGACATCGGCTTGCTCACTAGTGCTGCCAAGGAATTTCAAATAACCGTTGTAGATGTGATAAAGTATAGAGCGTTGTTCATGAGGCTGTCCCTCAGTAACGTGTCGTGCTCCACAGTCACATTCATAATATTGAATAATATCATATTTACTACTCATGCTTTCACCCGTTTTGTCGGATACTTCTGCTCTTCCTCCTGGATACATTTGGTGCGTTCCATGCACCGGACATGGTTGATATGGCATTAAAATCCCTCCTTGTTTTTTGAAAGGTGGATGATTACCGCCTTTCACTATATAAAGGGAAATAACTAAATAAAAAAACAACCATAATCTGAATTACGCGGTTTATTTCATCGATTAATTCCATCGAAACGTCCTTTTCCCTTTTCTAATTTTGTAGTCTGAAGAAACCGAAGAAGTCGCGGCCGACGAGACCACGACAGAGGAAGAACCGGAAACCCAAGAAGAAAACAAGGAAACGGAAGAATCAGCCCCTTCTCAAGAAACGACGACCGCATCCGAAACCCCGGAGACCGAAACCCAACCATCTTCCAATGAAGCCAACGAAGATCTGTTTTCCGGTTATGAACGTATCGACGTGGACGGCGGAGATCAGAGTGGCGATCGTGCTCCCCGCGTTGTTGTAGATATCGGCTACGGCGACCGGGAGTACTGGGCATTCACCAATGTTATATTTAGGTTAGAGGCTTTTACGCTTGGTATTAAAAGAACCACACATATTAGACATATCTAAAATGTGTGGCCTTATTTTGATCTTATCTTCAAGAAACGCCCCCATTAGCGAAAGACTTGATTTCAAGATAAACTCAGGGAAAATTCATACTTCATTTGAAACAAAAGTTCCAGCTACAAAATCGTGAATTGCTTTTTTATCTTTGCGAAATACAATCATTAACGCACTCACCAGCGTGGATAAACCAACAGTTGAATACCCTATAAGAAACTTGCCGATGAATTCTCTAAAAAACATATCCGCTATATTTAATTGCTTACCATTAGCTTTATTTATCCTTATGTTTACTAACCTTTTTCCTACGTTGTAGCCTCCCCAGATTACAGGAAGGATGATGGAATAAATGATATACAAGACGTTCCAAGTGACACCTTGTGTCCAATTTAGTGACGGTGTACCTGTAGAAAGATAAACAAAAACTCCGATTGGAATAACAATAACTAATGTATCTAACACACCAGCAAACAATCTCATCCCAAAACCTGCTCTATCTAAATCAAACCCCATTTCACCACCCCTTCTGAACCTTAGTTCAAAACATTACACAACCAGAAACGACTCACTATCTCTGCTCGAACGTTATATCAATAAAGTTGTAGTATCCCCTTATTGAACAATCGCCCCCGTTTATGGAAAACTTGAAATCAAGACAACCCCACTCTCAATAAGTATCTCATCTGAAAACTTCAGCAATCCAAACTTATAATTCCTTGTTTGAGTCCATATTGGACTAAACTTTCGTAAGGATCTCCAGTTATACCAAATAGCTCACAAAAAGCTGGTTCAGTTTTATATCCCTGTTTTTTAAGTTCAATTACTTTACCTTTAAGAGAAGGATTATCTTTTAAAAGTTCGTATTCAATAACCATATGTAAATAAGCGTTCTGACAATAAGTAGATTGGTCCTGCCCAAACAACTCTACCTCAAAGTTGTTTGACAAGAAATTGGCCTTAATAACTTCACGATTTCTTATAATTATTCTTTTCATGGTAAACCCAGGCTTGTTCCCATAAAGATCATCTAATCTTTTTTCAAAGAGCTTTAAGTCTTTTACATCCATAACAATATCCAGATCTGAATTATCTAAATCAATACCAATTGGGATAGTCCCACAAAGCACAGGGTTATAGATACTCAATTCATCAAATATACACAGTTCTTTAATAGTGTGATAAGCATCTTTTTGCTTCTTATTACCTTTTTTCATCTTTTCGAAAAGATCATACAATTTATTCGCCACCTATGAATGCACGTTTACTATAGGATATAAAAGCCAACTGTTAGCAATAGAGGCTGAATCTATATGATACTTATAGAAATAATAATCACTTAAATTTTCCGGAAGTATCGAAGTGATATATAGTTTTCTTCCTCAGAATTTCCATAGTCTATTTGCTCACTATCGAAAATAAATCCTTTTGCTTCATAAAAAGGAATACCTTTATCATTCCCCTTTGAAACAGAGACCCACTGTTCCCTTGCACCAAATTCTACTTTTTGTTGTTGAGTTAATGCATCTAACAGTAAGGTTCCAATCCCTTCATTTCTTCTGCTCGAGTCCAAATATAAAACAAAGATTTCACCAATGTTTTGATCGATCATACCTCCACCCGCTGCGCCAATTACTTGGGCATTTTCAATTGCAACAAAATACCCTCCCCAATATCTACTCGTTTCTATAACTTCCCTTTCTATTCTTTCATGGTTATAAAATTCCTTGATAACTCTTTCAATATATTCTTCACTTCGTAATTCACTGTATGTTGCCCAATAACCTTCTCTGCACACTTTTGAGATTCCAGCAACATCGCTAAGATTCCCTTTTTTCACTTCAATCATACTTTCTCTCCCTTCCACAAATCATAAGTTAGATGCTCAGAGTAATACAGGAAAATTAAATTTCCTAAAATAAAATAACTCTTCACAGAAAATAATGAAACTCAGTCTCTCAATATTTTGCCTATTAGTGAAAAAGCAATTGTCCATAATGAACAATCGCCCCCGATGCATGAAGACTTGAAATCAAGATAACCTGCGCATAATCGTCGTACTATGAATAAAAACCTAAATGTGTTAACTTAAAAATTCAAATAAAGTTAACACTTTTGAATACATTAGAAAGGGGCTCTCAGATGAAAAAGTTCACTAGACACATGATCAGTTTTATTTGCAGTTTCTTACTGTTTTCAGGAAGTTTGTGGACTCTAACTTCTAATGAACTCTCAAGCATTACTATCACTGTTAACTACATATTTTTAATCTCAGGATTCTTAGGCATTATTATATTCACTTTAGGTATGAAGAAAACGAGAAGCGACAATGCGTGATGCATTTCGCTTTTCGATAATTTTACATAATGTGTTTTACATGCCATAGCCCCGTTAGCACAAAAATGAATACTGTGTCCCTATGGCTTAATCAAGAAGAAGATTGCAACTGCAATAAGCATTGGTGTTAACATACTTTTAGCTTTATTTTTTCTCCACATATCCACCGTAATCGTAATACCTGCTACGATCATTAAGAAAATTCCAGGTAACTTTATGATATTTAGTGTCAGTAGATTTCCAATAGAAGCGAAAAAATAACCTATTACAAGTGAGCCGATTGTGAAAACAAAATGTACCGACTTAAAATCCTTCTTTGCAGAGTTCCTATCATCTGAATCCATTTTTAAATAAGTTCTAACAACCATAAAAGTTGGTATTCCCCATGTAATAAGGAAAGTAACCAATGAATCAGTATCTATGTTCAAATACAGCCCCCTACCTAACTTCATTCCTCATCTATTTCCTCCGATTGTTGGAGACTCAAAATAAATAAGTATTACGCACATTAGTTGGAAATTGTAGCAATTATTTACTATTATTTACTTAAATTCATCCATAAACATGGGTGGCGATTTGATTTGTTTAAGGGACTTCTATCAAGCTTTTTATCCAGAACCTTCCCCATTTCTTCGTATAGAAAAAGAAAATGAATAGATGTAAGGAACCACGAACAGTCAAGTCGCATTGCAATACCCTAACGAGCAAATCACTGTATCTTACGCCCGAATCCACTTCCAAATTTCCTTAGGCGTCGCGTTCTTTCCATACATCAGAATGCCGACCTCGAAGATCTTGCCAGCCAATTTGATCATCAACCAAACACTGATCATAAGCACGACAACCGCGATGACAATCTCCACCCATGGCAGTTCTCCAAGCATAGCCATCCTCATGATCAACACGGCTGGTGATGTAAAAGGAATGAACGAGCCGATAGTCGCAACGATACCATTCGGGTCATTCAATATGGGTCCGATGAAGACGAACGGAAGAAACGGCAGCATCATAATGAACCCTTGGAAGTTGCTTGAGGAACTGATGTCCTCGACTGTAGCTCCGAACCCTACGAACAAGGCAGCGAACAGTAGGTATCCAAGAATGGCGATGAACACCATAATCAGCAGCTCAGGCACCAACAAAGAATCAAGAACAGGGACATCTTCTAGTCGCCATGTTGCGATTGGCACTCCAAATCCTAACCAGACAACAACCTGACTCAATCCTAGCCCGAAGTAACCTATTATCTTCCCTTGCATCAATTCTCCTGGTGTCATCGAAGATAAGATGATCTCTGACACCTTCTCTTTCTTTTCCTGTGAAGCACTTTGGAAAATCATCATCCCTGTGAAGACAATGGCAAATAGAACAATCAAGGAAAAGATTCCCGGGACAATCAGTTCTCCTTCTATAATACTTGATTGATTGCTTGTGCCCCCTTCTGATGAAGGAGCTGCTGTTTCCGATTTAGTAAAAGCAATACCCGAGGTGATTTGCTGCAGCTCAGCCTCTGTAAGACCCAACTGTTCGAATTGATAGGCTTGAATCGGTTGACTCAGAAGCTGCAACTGCTCAAAGAATGACTCAGTTACTTCTTCACTCGTTGTCACTTCGATCACCCCACGCTCGATCGCATCCTCCGTTAATGACAGGAGCGCTTGATTCTCTCTATCATCGATGGCATTCGCTACAGTCTGATCATCCCCCTGTACAACTTCAATCTCCCAATTGAGGGACTCCTGATTCTCCACAAATGCTTCGATTCGCGGCGCAACGCCAACTTCGTCTTGCACATACACATTCATCATTTCTGAATCATTCGTACTATCAGATCCTGAAAGCAGAGATGGTAGAAACGCAAACAAAAGAAAAATGAGAGGAGTCAGCAATGTGGAAATGATGAACGACTTGTTCGTCGCATTCCGCTTAAACTCCCACTTAGCAACTTTCCACGTATTACGCATAATCCGCTCCCCCTCCGCTCTTCATCAAATCCTTGTCTGTAGCAATACCTACGAATATTTCATGCAACGAAATACGGTCGATCGTCATCTCTTGAATGATACAATCCTCGGGCATATATGTGACCCATGTCGGAATGTGAACATTCTTTTCCAAATAAAGAACCGTTTTACTCCCGTCCTGCTCGACGTTTTGGACTGATGGAAGATTTGCGAAAAGAGAGGCCTCATTTTCACCGATGAGCGTGCATTTGTAATTCGAATACTGTTCCTTGACCCCCTCCATACTGCCTTGAATAACTGTTTCCCCCTTATGTATGAGTAGCAAGTCATCCGCAATCTCTTCGATAAGATTCATCTGGTGAGAGGAAAGCAAGATAGCTGTTCCCTTATCAGCAAGCTCCCTGATCTCCCGCTTAAACACGTCTTGGCTGACTGGGTCAAGCCCAGAGAATGGTTCATCCAATATCAAGAGCTCCGGTTCATGAATGATGGAAGCAATGAACTGAGCCTTCTGCGCCATCCCTTTGGATAACTCTTCAACCGACACTTTGTCTTTCCCTTCTAAGCCAAACTTCTTCAAATACTCCAGAGCACGCTCTTTCGCCTTCTTCTTCGGATAATCTTTCAAATCCGCAAAGTATAGAATGATATCCATGATCTTCACGTTCTTGTACAAGCCGCGCTCTTCAGGAAGATAGCCGACCTTCTGATGCGGCACCCCCTGTTCCATATGATCCTGATACTGGACGCTCCCTTCGTCCGGCTGCATGATTCCCATCATACTTCGGATCGTCGTCGATTTACCCGCACCGTTCGGACCGAGAATCGCCGTAATCATCCCTTTCTTCACACGGAAAGAGATGTCTTTCACAATCTGTTTGTCTTTATAAGACTTGCCGAGTTTCTCTACGGTAAGTAATGTCTGGTTCATTCTGCTCTTCCTCTCTTTTGTCACTATCTATTAGTAAGTGTGATGAGTCTAATGTGATTTTCCACAATTGCCCCCGATACAGGAAGACTCGAATTCGTGACACTTTGTAGTTGATCTTTAACTAACTCACCCGGTACATCAATAGTAAAATCTACTTTTCACTGCTCTCCTTTGCTTCTTCACGTATCTTTTTTAGTTCCTCGGTCTGCTCAAGAATATTATTGTTGACCTTTTTTATTGCGTCATATATCGCAAATATACCAGCAAATAATAGTAACAAAATCAGTAATTGCAATTCGTTCCCTTCTTTCCTTTATGTATTGCCATTTCACGAATGTAATCATTTTTTGAAGACTATCTTATAAAATTCGTACCCAGTGGCATGAGTAAATCTCTCTATTGAAAAATAGCCCCCGATTGTATAATTCTTGAATTAAAGTTTTATTAGATAACGACTTCGTATCAATAAACTTCAGATTACATCTCTATTGAATTCCTCTATTTTTCTTAGCAGTGCTAACTGCCATAAATATAATTAGTATTGCACTGTTAGCGAATAAAACTAACACAAGATATGCTGATGCAAATGCCGTACCTTGACTACCAATATAGGCAGCATATCGTGAGCCTACGAAGTGAAATAAGTAGGGTGCCCCAATTGTAACTATAGCTAATAGTAAGTGAGTTTTTTTATTTTTGTGGTTATAAACAAACCAAACCCAAGTAGCACATATTAACAGGAATGCAATGAACAATAAAATACTTAATCACCTACCTAAAAGCTCAAATTAGAAGTTGAAGAAATTCCTCTTTATGTAATTTACGTATAAACCTATATGAAGTTTCAAAAATAAGTTAAATCATCCATTTACCTCGAAACTGAGTCTTCAACTATCCTGCCCTTTACTTGAAGACTCGGTCTCAAGATAACTGCCCTTAGTTGCAGAAGGATTTATATCTTCGTAAAGTATGCTGAA